>VGYC01000020.1 GCA_016873095.1 Planctomycetota bacterium
CCGCCCGCGCGTCCTCCTTGAGTCGCTCGATGTCCTCCATGCTGCCAGACTATCAAACCGATCACCGCGCAGCTGCGCCAGTTTCGAAGTCTCTGCAGACGCTCGCTGTCGCAGAATGGGCAACTACTCATCCACGCCAATCTGCTTGAAAAGTCGATTGCATTCCGGCGAAGGGGAAATGAGCTGGAACTGGCCCTGGTCGAGCTTGCGCGCCATCCGTTGCAGGCACAGCAATGTGCCGAGAAAGGTGCTATCGAGGTAGCTGCAGTGACGGAGATCCACGCGAAACGGCGCGGACCCATCGGCCAGGCAACTCTCGCCGAGCCTTCGCAGCGGCACGCTCTGCTGCATTCGCCCCCAGCCGACGACTTGCACAGTCACGCCCTGCGAATCTTGCCGCACGCGAACCAGCCCACGCGGTGCGCTCATGACGGGCCTCACTTGTGAAGAGATGGCAAGCCTCTACCGCCATTGTAGTCCAAAACGCAAGAGAGTGACCCCGCAATCGAATGGTTCCGCACGCCCTCCCGATTCATCAGGCCGATGCGAAAGATTCCGCACGACATGAGATCTTTTACTGCTTCTCGAAGCGTTCCAGCTTGGCGCGGAATCCAGGCCGGTCGAGCACGTCGCGATTGACGACGTTGTCTGGCAGCTTGCCGCAAGCGACACGGAGCATGCCCTCGGCCATCGCCGCGCCGGTGCCGCGCCACACATCCGTCGTCGAGCCGCACCAGTGCGGCGTGACGATGACGTTGTCGAGCGCGAGCAGCGGCTCGTCCGGCGGCGGCGGCTCGACCTCGAAGACATCCAGACCGGCGCCGGCGATGCGTTTCGCACGCAGCGCGGCCACCAGGGCCGTTTGATCGACGATGGGGCCGCGTGCGACATTGACGAGATAGGCGGTCGGCTTCATCAGCCGCAGCTCGCGCTCGCCGAGCAGCCGGCGCGTCTGCTCCGTCAACCGGCAATGCAGGCTCACGAAGTCGGCCTCACGCAGCAACTCGTCGAGCGCGACAAGCCGAACGCCGAGCTTACCCGCCTCGGCCGGATCGGCGCTCGGCGAATAGGCCAGCACGCGCATGGCGAACGGTGCTACCAGGCGGACCAGTTCCCGGCCGCTGTGCCCCAGGCCGATGATGCCGAGCGTCCGTCCCTGAATCTCGTCGCCCATCACTTCCGCTTGCAGGTCCCAGCGGCCCTGACGCGTGATGCGCTCCTGCTGGGACAGCTTCTTCGCCAGCGCCAGCATGAACAAGAGCGCCGTCGACGCGGTGGGATGGTTGAGTGCCATGGGCGCGGTGAACAGCGCCACGTCGTTGTCGGTGCAGGCCTGCACGTCCACCTTGTCGTAACCCGCCCCGGACCGGCCGATCACGACCAGATCGCCGGCGCCCCGGGCAAATGTCGCACGCGTGACGCCGGGACGCAAGACAACAATGCCGTTCGCCCCCGCAATGTGCTCCGGTCCGAGTTGCAGCGAGTAGAACTTCGCCCAGTAGTCGGCATCGTCCTTGGCCGGGATTTGATCGGCAAGGAAATGATGTTGAATGAGCGGCCTGGTCAGCAATTGCGCGAGGCCGTCGCCATAGGCCGGCTTGCCGTCCGGTCCGAGAAAGTCACCCGTGATGGCCACCCGAAACATGAATCCCTCGAACACCGTCAGCGCTTCTGGCTGACCAGGAACGCGATCAGGTCCACGAACTCATCCACGCTCAGCGGCCGTGCCAGGTCGTCCGGCATCGTACTCAAGGGCAGCGGTTGCTCGCTGTCGATGCTGCCGCGCGGCACGTCGTGCCTGTCCCCCTTGTTGTCGGCCAGGATGACCTTGCCGCTTTCCTCGCCGAGCTTGATACCCGTGAGCACCTTGCCGTTGCTGAGCGTGAGTAGCACGGTCTGGAAGCCGGGAGCGATGTGGCGGCTGGGCTCGAGGATGGACTCGACGATGTGCATGCGGCCGAAGCGCTGGCCGACGCCGGTCAGCTCCGGGCCGATGCGCTCGCCGGTTTCGCCGAGGCGATGGCACTTGAGACATTGCGACTTCTTGACATCGAGGAAGACGCCGCGGCCGCGCTCGGCGTTGCCGGGTCGCGCCATGGCCGCCGCGATCAGCTTCTCGTGCTCGGCCTTCGAGCTCTTGCGGCGAAAGCGTAGATGGAATTTCATGTCGCCGCCCGCACCGTCCAGTTCGACGACGATGCGATTCTCTCCCTTCTTCAGCCCGACATCGAAGCGCTCGCCATCCTGCTGATACGGCTCTTGCTGACGTTGATTGAAGACGGGGCGGCCATTGATCGAGACGCGAAACGGCTGGCTGCTGCCGGCCAAGAACTGCACGTTCGCCGGCGGCGCCGATAGCGACACGTCGCCATAGAGCACGCGAATCTCGCCGGTCTTCGCCGCGGGCAACTGCAAGTGGAACTCCGGCCCCGCCCCCAGCATGATGGGAATCGCTTGCGGTTTCGCGCCTGACGACTGTTCCGGCGGCATGGGCGGGCTGACATGCCAGCGCGCGATGATTCCGGTGGCCCCCTGGAGTTCGGCAAGCATGCGCTCTATGGCCGGCGCTTGCTTGGCCCAGCGGTCGAGCAGCGGGAACGACAACGCCAGCACCTCGTTGGCTGGATTGCGTCGCGCGGCTTCGGCGGCCGCCTTGGCTTGGTTCGCATCACCGAGGTCGGCGAGATAGCGCAGCGCCGCGATGTGCGTGTCGACATGCGACAGTGCCGCGACGGCGGACTTCAGTGCGCGTCCATCCTTGAAACGCCGCAGCGCGTCGAGGCTAGCCGAACGAATAACTGGAACCGAGTCTTCCGCCAGCTTGGCGAGCGCTTCAGCAGTCGAGCGGACATCGAATGCGCCCGCCGCCCCGGCCGCCGCCCGGCGCACGGCGGCGTCCTTGTCTTGCAGCAAGCGCTGCAGTGTGTCGTTGGCCGGCCGATTGTCCTTGCCCGGGTTCAGCTCGACCAGCGCGTCGAGCGCTGCGGCGCGGACGGCGCCATCGGCGCTGGCCAGGCGCTTCAAGAGCAAGCCGGCAGGCTGCAGCGTGGGACGCCGTCCCAGCAGGCGCAGGACATCGACCAGCACCGGCCCCTCTTCTACTTTGCTTTCGAGTTGCAGGAGGCATTTCTCCGCGGCGCCATCCAGGCCGCTCGCGAGCAGTCGCAGGGCGCTCAAGCGGTCGGCCGCCGCAAAGCGCCGATTGCCGACGACGGCCTGCAACGCCGGGCGCGCCGCCAGCGGCGGATGATCGGCGAGCAGGGCCAGCACGGCGGCGATGTCGGGGGACTTGTCGTCCGCCAGCAGTTTTTCCAGTGTCGCCAGCCCGGGCGTGATCTTCTCGCACTTCATGCGCGCCAGCAGGAATGGCCGCAGGTTCGCATCGGCCAGCGCGGTGTCGAGCGTCTTGCCGATGGCGGCGGTTCGCTCCCAGGCCACGCTGTTCGCCGGCCGCGGGCCCGGCCGATAGCCCCAGTACTTGTACGGCCCCGGTTTCTGATAGATGCGCGTGAGCGCATCCACATATTCCTTCCTTCGCGCGCGATCCGTGGCGCTGCTGATGCGAGAGATCAGGCCATCGACGATCGATGGAATTGCCTGATCGGCAACAGCGCGCAGCGCGATGGCTCGCATTGGCTCTTTCGACGGCAAATCGAGTAGTTGCAGCACCGCCGGCCAGTTGCCCGAGCGCCGCAGGGTTTGCATCGCGCCATGCGCCAAGAACGGGTCGGGCTTCTTGACGTTTGTTTGCAGCCAATCCGCGGAATCCTTCCAGCGCATGCGGCCAAGGGCGACGACGACCTCGCGGACCACGGTGGCATCCCTGTCCTTGGCGAGTGCCGCGAGCCGCGCCGCCGTTGCCGGCGATCCCGGTTCCGCGTCAAGCCGATGCTTGGTCAGGGCGGGATCCAGCAGATCAGCGAGAGCGCGGACGGCCTGGACCTGCACGCGCGGATTCGGGTCCTTGCCGGCGATTTCGAAGAGCGCTTCGGCAGCGGCTTTGCCGTCCAGCAGATGTGCCAGAATCCACACGGCATGGAGCCTACCGACATTGCCGAGCCGACCATTTGCCATTGCCGACTTGAGCCCGTCCAGGCCGCGCTTCTTCTGGTTCTGGATATACTCCTGCGCCGCGATTCTCTCATAGTGGCTTGCTGAATCCAGATAAGTGAAAGAGTCCGTGAAGGTAAAGTTCCGCGCGGCATGCGCCGGTTTGTTCTCCTTGCCATGCCGGATGCGGTAGATGCGGCCGCGGCCACGCCTGGGCCGTTGCCCGTCGGCCCAGTCGCTGACCAGCAGCGAGCCATCGTGATCGACAACAATATCGGTCGGCCGAAAGCCGTACGGGTCCTTCTCGGCGCCGGCGGCGAACTCGAATTCCTGGAGCGGCGCAAAGCCGCTACCCTGCTTCTTTGGCCGGCAGCGCGTCACCGAGCGGCCCCATTCGCAGAAGAACAGGTCGCCGCGATACTCCGGCGGAAACTGCCGTTCCAGGTAGCAGGCGCCGCCGGCCGACGAGCCGAGCCCGACATCGGCCAGCGGCGGCACGGCTTCGTCCGGCCTTTCGTAGTAGAGATACGGATAGCCGTGGTCTGCCCCGAAGAAGCTGTGGCAGATGCGGACCTTGTAATCGCCGCCGTCGTTCTCGTTGTCGCGGAGGAGGACGTTGAGATCGGCGTCCAGGGCCAGGTCGTAGGTGTTCCGCAGCCCGGTGGCGAAGACGTGCAGGTCGCTGCCGTCGCGCCGGCAGCGCAGGATGCCGCCGCCGACCAGCGTGAGACTGTCCCCTTCCGGGCGTTGCACAACGGCGCCGTGATCGCCGAGCGCGAGATAGAGCCAGCCATCGTGGCCGACGACCACGCCGTTGGCGCAGTGCAACCGCACCGGATTCTTCTCCGGCGGCAAGCCCAGTCCGGTGACAAGGTGCTTGCGCTTGCCCGCCTTGCCGTCGGCGAACGGGACCGCGGTGAGATGCGGCGCGTGCATCACGTAGAGTTGCCGGCCATCGAAGGCGAGCCCTTCGATCGAGTTGAAGCCATCAGCGACCACGGTGGCCTTGTCCGCGTAGCCGTCGGCGTTCGTGTCCTCGATGAGCCGAACCTCGCTGCGGCGGACGATCTCGGTCCCCAGCCCGGTCATGTAATCGATGGCGACGAACAGCGTCCCTTGTCTCGGTCCGAGCGCGATCACCGAGGGATACTCGATGAGCGGATCGCAGGCGAAAAGTATGGCTGTGAAGCCGGGCGGCACCTTGAGTGGCGGAAAACGCTTCTCGGTGTCGGGTCCGGTCTTGCTCGGCGGCTGGGCGGACAGGCCCGCCAATGCCGCCAGGAAAAAGAGCAGCATGATCGATTTTGGCGCGGTCATGTCGTCCTCACTAGATTCCTTGAGCCGCGAAATTCATGGTGCCTGAGTCAAGTCTTGTAGCGGAACTCGTAAGAGTTCCGACAACCGGGGACACGTCGCCAACGCTTCATCGGAATTCTTGCGAATTCCGCTACAACGTCGTCGGGTCTGAGGCGGAGCCTCGCTAGCGCTTCGGGCTCACCTCAAGCAGCAGTTCATACGCGGGCTCGCCCTTGCTGCCGGGACGCAGGCGCAGGAGCAGGCCGTTTTCGTCGGCCCAGGCCGTGTATTCACTCTTGTTGCGCAGGTGGATGACGAAGCGATCAGCCATGCGTTTCTTGCCGTCCACTTCGATGTTGTCCTTGCCGACGCGCTCGATGGTGAACGTCAAGCGCAGCCAGTCTTTGCTGGGATGCAGCCAGATTCCGGGGAACGACTGCTTGCCTACTTTCGTGCGGTCATAGCGTCGGCACATGAGGAACACGTCGGTCCAGTCCGGGGCGGAGGTGACGATCACACCGGCCGGCGGGACCTTCAGCTCGGACTTCTTGCCGTCGGCCAGCGTGATCGTGGCAAGGCTGGCGCCGGCGCGAAAACTGGCGACGAGTTTCTTTTCACGCGCTGCCTGCGTGACGTCGGCCGCTAGCAGTTGGTCGCGCACGTCATAACGCGCGGAGACGGTTAACGCTCCGGTAACGGAAACGATCGACCAGCCTTTGTCCTTGTCGTTGCGGGTCACGACGAAGTTGCATTCGTTGGTCTTGCCTTTGGCCGTCACGCGCAAGTAGCGATATTCGCCTGCACCAGCGCCGGGGTCCTGCACCAGCCCGACGCGTGAGCGAGGGTTCACGCCTCCCTCGCTCACGCGTCGGGCTTGTGCAACCGCGTCGCCGAAGTCGGCGAACAGCAACGCCACGGTCAGAACCACTGTCATGACAGCTACCTCAAGCGAGTGCGTAGAACCTCACCGCGTTGTCGTGGAACAACCGGCGTTGCTCGGCAGCGGGGCGTTCGCGGACGATGGTCTTGAGGGCATCGACCCACTGGCGGAAGGTGGCCCGCAGCGTGCAGACCGGCCAGTCGCCGGCAAACATGACGCGCTCGGAACCGAAGGCGCGCAGAGTATGATTGATGATCGGGGCGAGATGGTCCGGCGTCCACTTCGGTCGTGCTTCCACCACGATGCCGGACACCTTGCAAACAGTGTTCTTGAAGCGGGCCAGCCGATCCATGTCGCGTTGCCACTGGGTGCGGTCCTTGGCGTAGAGCGGGCCGTTGCCGCAATGGTCGAGAATGAACCGCGTATCCGGACAAGCTTCCACGAGCTTGACGGCGTCGCCAAGGTCCGTCGGCCGCATGCACAGATCGAAGCACAGATTCAACTCGCCGAGGCGACGGACGCCGCGCACGAAATTCTCCGATAGGCAATAGCCCGGCTTGGTGGCCGGATTTTGCAAGACCTGGCGGACGCCCTTGAGATAGCGGTTGCCGCGGAAGCGCTGCAAGTACTTCGGGAAATCGTCGGCCCCGGGCCGGCCGCCGATGACCGCCGCGACGAGCGGGGTCTTCCCTTGCCGGCAGATGTCCAGAACGTACTCTGCCTCGGCCACCAGCTGTTTCGGGCTGACATCCACCTCCATGTAAACGCCCTTGACGACGTTGAGCCCGCGGATGGCAGCCTGATAGTCCTTCATGACGAAGCTGCGCGCCAGCGGCGAGTCCTTCTCGATCCACGGCAAGGTAAACCGTTTCAGGTCCCAGAGATGAACGTGTGTGTCGACGATGCGGAGTTGGCCCTTGTCGTTGTCGTCGGCAGCGCTCGCCTGGGCGAGAGCCGTCGTCGTTGCGGCAAGGCCGGCGATGAAGGTTCGTCGGGAAACTGGTGAATCCATGATCAGGCTCCTTGTTTGGACAAGCTGCGGTTTGTCAACGTTTCGCGTGCGCATGGCGCCGCGCGAACGCAACACACGCAACACAAGATCTATCCTAGCCGGATGAGCACCTTGCCGGGCCGGCCCGGCGTCTCGGCCAGGCGTGCCGCCGCGGCGATCTCCTCCATCGGGAACGATTGCCCGATGTCGGTGACCAGCACGCCGGCGCGCATCAGCTTCTTGATCTCCCGAAATAGCCTGAGCATCGTCGGGATGCCCTGCATGCGCACCCATTCGGACAGCCAGAAGCCCTCGATGCGTTTCTGCCCTGAGATGAGCAGCCGCGTATCGACAGGCATGGGCTCGTTCGCCAGCGTGCCGTAAACGAGCATGCGGCCGCCGGTGCCGAGGCAGCGCAAGGCTGCCAGCGCGGTCTGCCCGCCGACGGCATCGATGGCATATCCCACGCCCTCGCCACCGGTCAGCGAGCGCACGCGCTCGTCGAGGTTCTCGTCGTTGGTGGCGACGGCGGCGTCGCCACCCAGCTTGAGCAGCATCTCGGCCTGCTCGCGGCGGCGAACGACGTTGAGCGTGCGAAAGCCATGGTGCTTGCCGAGGCGGATGACCATCTTGCCCAGCTCGCTGGCGGCCGCGGTCTGCAGCAGCCAGCCGCCGCGCGGGACTTTGAGCAACCAGCGCGTCATGATCAGCGCCGTCGCCGGATTGACGAAGAAGCAGGCGACCTGCTCATCGCGCAGATCGCTGGGAACCGGGACCAGCACGCGCGCCGGGACGATGACCTGCTGCTGCCAGTTGCCGCCGTTGCCGTTGAGGACGGCGACGCGCCGGCCGGGCTTCAAGCCGCGCAGCCATTTCAAGAATCCCGGCCCGGCCTTGTCGACGACGCCGACGCCCTCGAAGCCGGGCGTGGCCGGCAGGCGTGGCAGCTTGCCGTACATGCCGCGCACCGACAGCAGATCGGACGGGTTGATGGGACTGGCGAGCATGCGCACGCGCACCTGGCCGGCGCCCGGTTCGGCGGCGGCCGCCTCGCCAACGCGCAGCACTTCGGCCGGTTCGCCAAAACGGTCGAAGACGATCGCCTTCATGGCACGCATCCTTCAGTGCTTCTTAGCGTTTCGAGCCGGCGCGCGTGCCGGCGGGGATTACGGTGAGCGCTGGGCGGTGAGCCGTGCCCGCGGTCTTGTCGATGGCACTGGTAGCGGTCCGGCAGGCGTCTGGCACCGAACACGGCTTGCAGCTGACCAGCGCGGCGCCACCCTCGCAAAGCCAGGGAATTCCCGTCTGCGGTGGGCATTGTATGCGACGGTCGCGGAAATTCCGCCGCCATAACTCGTTGTCGTGCAAAAATCCCGGAAAATGCTGATTTTTCCGCGATATTTTCGTTGACATTTGCCGCGCCGCCCTCTAACCTGCCTTCTTGATGTTGGACATCATGGTCCTAACGACCGCACCATTTGGAGAGGGCTCTTACATGAACAAGATGAAGCCGGCGACCAAGTCAGCGATGTTTCAGACCCTGGCGGACAAGACGGAGCTATCGCGCAAGCAGATCGCCAGCGTCTTCGAGGCGCTGACCGACTACATCCACGACCAGCTTGGCAAGAAAGGCCCAGGCGTTGTGAACGTGGTCGGCTTGCTGAAGATCAAGAAGGTCGAGAAGAAGGCCACCCCGGCCCGTCCGGGCCGCAACCCCCAGACCGGCGAGACCATCATGATCGCCGCCAAGCCCAAGCGCACCGTCGTCAAGGCACTGGCTCTCAAGAGCCTCAAGGAAATGGTCAAGTAGTTTGCACAAGCAGATGCGGGCAACCAGGATACCAATCTCAAATTTACAAATGTAAATTTGAGATTGGTTTTTTCATGTCCAGCGCTGACTATAATCAGTCTTCAGGTCGCTTCATCGTTGCCCCAAATTGGAAGTGAGGTCCTCTCATGTCGCGTCGTTTCACCTGGTGCGCACTCCTGCTTCTCCTGGGCCTTGCGTCGCGCGGCTGGCTCCTGGCTGACGATGCCAGGGAATCCAAGGAAAAGTTGCGCGTGCTCATCATCGATGGCCAGAACAACCACGACTGGCGGGCGATGACGCCCTTCATGAAGAAGCTGTTCGAGAAGTCCGGCCGGTTCACCGTGGACGTGTCCACCAATGTTCGCAAGGGAGACAAGTTGCCCGAGGGCTGGATGTCCGTGCCGTTTCCACCGGACCTGGAGAAGTACGACGTGCTGGTGAGCAACTACAACGGCGCCTCGTGGCCTGACAAGCTCAACAAACAGCTCGAGGAACGCCTGGAAACCGGCAAGATCGGCCTGGTCATCATCCATGCTGCCAACAATTCCTTCGGCGGCTGGAAGGAATACAACCGCATGATCGGCATGGGCTGGCGCGACAAGAACTACGGCGACCGGCTGTTGCTCGACGAATCCGGCAAGGCCGTGCGCATTCCCAAGGGGCAGGGGGACAGCACCGGGCATCGCGATACGCGGCCATTCCAGGTCGTCGTCCGCGACGGCGATCATCCCGTGACCAAGGGCATGCCGCGCGAATGGTTGCACGCGCGCGACGAGCTGTACGACAACCTGCGCGGTCCGATCGAAAACGTCCACGTGCTGGCCACCGCTTACTCCAAGGGAACCAAGGTCCACGAGCCGATGATCTTCACCGTGTCCTTCGGCAAAGGCCGCGTCTTCCACACGCCGATGGGCCATTCGATGGGCGGCGACATCACGGCGCTGCGCTGTGTCGGCTTCATCACCACCATGTTGCGCGGCACCGAATGGGCTGCCACCGGCAAGGTCACGCTGCCCGTCCCGGAAAACTTCCCGGGGCCGGACAAGGCAAGCTCTGTCCCGACCAAGTGATTTTTGGTTTTTGATTCTTGATCAAGATCGAAACTCAAGAATCAAAAATGGGAGTCGTGATGGCCGTCGATCCAGCACTTGGTCCGCCGGACCTCGGCCTCGAGGAGGCGCAGCACGCCCTGGAAGAGCGCGTGCGGCGGCTGGAGGATGCGGTCGCATCGTTGCAGGAGCAGCAGGCGCGGTCGGCCGAGAACATCCGCACAGGTTTGCCGCCGCAGGTCAAGATCGGTGCTCCCCATGCTGATTTCGAGCGTGGCCCGGCCGAGTCGATCACGCGCGTCCGAAGTCCCTGGCTGCTGCACGAATTGCTGGCAGACCTGGCTGCCATCTGGCGGATGTTCTTCGACCACCGCTACCGCGTCGCCTGGTCCACCTGGCTGGCCGTCATCTGCATCGTGCCGTTGATTCTTACGTCGGGGTGGTGGTTCCTGCCGGCGCACATACCGGCCGTCGGCGAGATCCTTGAGAAAGTGATGGACTTCGTGCTCGCGTTTTTCCTCTACAAGGCCCTGAGCCGCGAGGCCCGCCGTTACCGGGAGTTTTGCGAGCCGATTACCCCTGGACGATCATGATCCGACTCGGCGTCAACATCGATCACGTGGCGACAGTGCGGCAAGCCCGTCGTGCGTCCGAGCCGGACCCGGCGGCGGCCGCAGTGCTCGCGCTGCTCAGCGGCGCTGACGGCATCACCGTACACCTGCGCGAAGACCGCCGGCACATCCAGGAACGCGATGTCCGCCTCCTCCGCCAGGTCGTGACCAACCGGCTGAACCTGGAACTGGCGGCCGTCGATAGCATCGTTGCGCTGGCTTGCGAGATCAGGCCGGAAGAGGCCACGCTCGTCCCCGAGCGCCGCGAGGAATTGACGACCGAAGGCGGGCTGGATGTCGTCGTTCATCAAAAGATCGTCGCTGCCGCCATGAAGCGGTTGCTCGACGCCGGCATCGAGGTCTCGCTGTTTCTCGATCCGGACGACCGCCAGATCGAGATCGCCAAGGTGCTGGGCGCCCGCGCCGTCGAGATCCAGACCGCGCGTTACTCGGAAGCGCGCGGCAGCGAGCGCGTCAAGCAGCTCAATCTGCTGAAGGAAGCCGCCGACTTCGCCCGGCAGCGCGGCTTGCACGTTCACATGGGGCACGGCCTCAACTACGACAACGTCCACGACATCGTCCGCATCCCGGGCGTCGAGGAGTTGAACATCGGCCACAGCATCGTCTCGCGGGCCGTCCTCGTCGGCATGGAACGGGCCGTGCGCGAGATGAAAGCGCTACTCTGATCCTGTTTCCGTATGTCTCTCGACTACTTCTCCGTGATGCAGTACAGGTAGCGCTCGCCGCGCAGGAACAATTCGCGGCCGGCGATGGCGGCCGAGGCGTTGACGCGGTCGTCGAGACGATTCACTGCCAGCATCTTCGGAACAGGGTCGCCGTGGCTCATGACCTGGGTGACGCCGTCGCGGCTGGTGACATAGACCCGACCAGCGGCGGCCACCGGAGAGGCG
The DNA here is from genome assembly GCA_016873095.1 of Planctomycetota bacterium. GTDB lineage: Bacteria > Planctomycetota > Planctomycetia > Gemmatales > Gemmataceae > VGYC01. The sequence goes on from VGYC01000020.1 coordinate 11,599, forward strand.
TACACGTTGTCGATCGCCTCCAGGCGATAGGGGCCGCCCTGGTCGTCGCCGGTCTTGATGTCCAGTCGCGAGATGAGTCCCTGGTAGTGTTGCAGCGTGTATAGCGAGTCGCCGTACAGCAGCGGCGACGGCACGTACGGGCAGCCGCGCCGCCGCGACCAGATGACCTGCTTGCTGCCGGTGATGTCGCCCCTGGCCCCATCGAGGCGGATGGCCAGCAGGGCGCGCGTATCGTAGCTGCTGCCGGCGAAGACGACGCCGTTGGCAGCCACCGGCGAGGCCACGATGTTTGATGACAGCCCGCCGCATTCCCACACGACCGCGCCGGTCCTGAGGTCGTAGCCGCGCAATCGGTTCGTGCCGGGGACTATGACCTGCGGCTTGCCGGCGTGCTCGACGATGATCGGCGTGGACCAGGACGTGTCCTCGGCCCGGGCAACGCGCCAGAGTTGCTTGCCCGTGCGCTTGTCCAGGGCGACGATGAACGACTGCTCCTCATGGTCCCAGTTGACGACAAGGGTATCGTCATGAAGCACCGGCGAGCTGCCCTCGCCGTGACCGTGCTTGGTGTGCATCTCGCCGAATTCCTTCTTCCAGAGCAGCTTGCCGTCCACGTCGAGACAGTAGAGCCCGCGCGAGCCGAAGAAGGCGAATACCCTTTGGCCGTCGGTTGCGGGGGACGCCGACGCCAGGCTGGCGGTCACGTGGCCGGCCTCGTGCGGCAGGTCCTTGTGCACCGTCCGCTGCCAGAGGACCTTGCCGGACTTGCGATTGACGGCGCGGACGACATATTCGTGGCGATGGGTCGTGGCGAAGTTATCGTGCGCTCCCGGCCGGCTGGGGACGCGCGGCTTCAGCGCCGCGCCGTAAGGAATCGCCGTCGTCAGCACGATGCGATCGTCCCGGACGATCGGCGTCGAATGCCCCTTGCCGGGCAACGCGACCTTCCAGCGAATGTTGTTGTTCTCGCTCCATTTGACGGGCGGATGGCCCCTGGGCGCGACGCCGGTGCCGAGCGGGCCGCGCCATTGCGGCCAGTCGTCCAGGGCATCGCCGCCAGCGCGAGTGGCCGGGACTGACGCAAGCAAGCACGGCACGAGGAGTCCGTTGAGCAACGATCGCGTGCTACTCTGGCACAGGCTCATGACTCTTCTCCTTGAGACCGAATCCCGGCGGCGTCTGGCCCGCGAAATAGGTATCCCGATCCGGCCGGCAGCCGGGCGTGTGGATGTCGAGCATCTCCAGCGCCTCGTCATGTGTGATGAAACCATGGGTCGTGCCCGGTGGCAAGCGCAGAAAGTCGCCCGGTAACAGCTTGACGGGCGTGCCGTCGATGACGGCAACGCCGCTTCCCGCAAGGACGAAGTAAAACTCCTCGGCGATCTTGTGAAAGCTGACGTCGGTCGTTTGCCCCGGCTCAATTCGGACACGGTAGGCCGTGGCCAGTCCTTCCTCGGCCTCGTCCAGCAATGCCTCGATGTGATACGGGCCGAGGGCGCGGACGCGAGATGAATCAGGAGTGCGACGGTGAATGAATCGCATCGGTATCTTGCTCTAATGAACCAATGAAAGGTGCTAGAAGTGCGCTGCCAATGCGGCCGCGCGTCCGCGGCCAGCCACATGTCCCCATTTCGGAGCCGCTATTTCCCGGCGACGCAGTGTGCTCGGCCTCGTTCGCGGCAGAGGCATTGAAGAATTTGCGCTACCCCGCTATGAAAAGCCACAGGCTGCCATCCAGCTCGGCGTAGAAATGGCCCGACCGCTCTTCCTGCCGCCATAGCTGTCCGGTTATTCTATGTCCACTCAGTGGTAATCCCGTCAAGACAGGGCGCATTCATGAGTTCCCACAAACGTCGTCGGCTCTGGGTAGATCCGGCGTTTCAGTTCCGCCTGCTGGTACGCATGGCCGGCTACATTGTCCTGTACACGTTCATGGTCGTCCATGTCGAGTATCTGTTCGTGGCCATGGCAAGCGTGGCGGTGGCCGGCCCGGCCCAGCACCTCGGCGAACTGTACCTGGACTTTCTCGGACAGAAAAGACCCATGCTCATCACGGGCTTGCTGTTCACGCCCATCATTCTTTACGATCTGCTGAAGTTCTCGCACCGCATCGCTGGGCCCTTGTTTCGTTGCCGGCAGATCATGCTCGAGATGGTCCGTGGCAACGTGGTTCCCGAGTTCAAGCCGCGCAAGCGCGACTTCATGCGTGAATTGTTTCAGGCCTTCAACTACCTCATCCGCGAATGGAATGCCCGCGTCGAGAAGAGCGGTCACCCTGAGGGCACCCACGACAACGCCGGTGACGGCTCGACCGCGATTCAGGACGGCGGCGAGCTGAAACACCGGCCGAATCCGAACAGCACTTGATTCGACCGGGCTCAGGTCCGGCAAAGTTCCTGCCACAGCATCTTGTAATAGCGCATCAGCCGTTCGCCGGTGGCCACGTCGGGCATTCCCTGAATCTCGGCGAGAGTGACGCGGTCGTAGCCGGTTTCGCGCAAGAGTCGGAACAGCTCGCGATACGGGTAGCCGCTGTGCAACTCGTTGATGTGACACGATCTGATCCAGGGGCGCAGCAGTTTGAAGTATTCCGAAACGGAGCCGTTGCGGACGTCGGTGGGGTTGGAGTTCCAGGTGACGCCGACGCGTGGATGGTTGGCGGCCTCCATGATCGTACGCATGTGCGGCGGATGAGCGGTGCCCCGGCCGTGCACCTCGACCCAGATCTCGACATTAACGTCGGCGGCGGCCCGGCCGCAGGTCGCCAACGCCTGGCCGATCTGCGCCAGCGTCCGTTCCGTCGGCACGTTGGCGGGCAAGTCGTTGGGACGCACCTTCACACCCTTGCCGCCGATGTCGGCTACCAGCTGGCAGAACGACCGGCAGGTGTCGATGTTGCGCTGCACGACCTGCTTGTCGGGCGAGTGAAACTCGCAGACGCTGCCACTGCCCCAGATCTCGACACCGGCGTCACGGCAGCGATTGCGCACATCGCGGCGCTGTTCCTTGTTGAGCGTCGGCTCGACGCCATGCTTGTGCGTGGTACGAAACTCGACTGCTGCCAGGCCGACATTGCGGCACACGCGCAGGACCGTTGGCAGATCCCAGGCCGCGGCGATGTTATAGGTGACGATGCCCAGCCGGAAGCGTGGCTGCTGTCGCTGCTGCCGTTCCGGCGCCGGGTCATCAACCGCCAGGGCTGTCCCCGCGCCTGCCGCCAAGGCTCCCGTACCGCCCAGAAACCCGCGTCGGCTGATCTCAGACATCATCATTCTCCATTCGCATGATCTCGGCTCAATCTGCAGGCCCCATCCCATCTTCACGGAGTCAGCATCCTTTGGCAAGAAGCCTGGCGAGAAATGTCGGCCCTGGACGCGCCGCTCCTGGCGACCCGCCTCGGCGTGTGAAGGAATATAAATGGAAAATGATGTGGCCAATATGCCACGCCCGGAAGCAATCCAGGCGGCATGGCGTTAGTCGCCGAGTGAGGTTGACTGCTATTTGACAGCCTATCAGTCGCCGCGCAGCGACAGGCCGAATTGCCGCAGCTTGTCGCGGACCTCGTTCAGGGAGGTCATGCCGAAGTTCTTGGATTCGAGGAGTTCGTCGGCGGTGCGCTGGATGAGTTCGCCGAGCGTGTTGATGCCCAGGCGATTCATGCACTTGCGGGCCCGGACGGACAGATTCAGGTCGGCGACCGGCTTGTTGAGGACGGCCTGCTCCTGATCGCTGAGCGGCTGCTGGCCGAAATAGCGGCGTTCGAGCTGCGCGCCTTCTTCCAGCGATTGACCCAGCCGAAGTCCCTTGCTGCCGAGGATTTCCTTGATCTCGGTCAGCGATGTTTCGCCGAAGTTCTTGCTGGCCAGGAGCTGCCCCTCGCCAATGCGTGTCAGGTCGCCGAGCGTGCGGATGTTCATCTTCTTGAGGCAATTGCGGCTGCGCACCGAAAGCTCGAAGTCGGTGACGGGGATTTCCATGACCTGGCTGAAGCGGCTGCTCGCCATGTCCTGGTCGGGGCTGTAGTACATGGTGAGCGAGGCCTGGGAATCCTTGAGGAACAGGCGGGCCTGTTCGCGCGCCAGCGTCCGGGCCTTGAGGCGGTCCTTTTGCAGTTCCGGGTTGAGACCGGCTTCTTCCTCGGAGTTCAGCGTCAGGATGCGCTTGAAGCAGTCGACGGACTGTTCGTACTTGTCGTTGTCCTCATAGAGGATGCCAAGGTTCATGAGCACCCCGGCGTGCAGAGGCGGATGGTTAAGGCAGCGCTCGTACAAGGCGATGGCCTCGTCGTCGTTGCCCGCCAGATCGTTGGCGTGGCCAAGCTGAAAGAGCGCCCCGGTGTGTCCCGGGTCCAGTTCGACGGCACGTTCAAGATGGCGGACGGCCTGGGCACGGTTGCCTTCGGTCAAGTAGCAGCCTGCGAGCTGGAAGTGATACTCGGCGTTGTGACTGGCCTGGTCCTCGAGCTTGGCGAGGAGGGCGCGCGCTTGCGTGACATCCCCCTTGAGGCGGTTGATGCCGGCGCGCTGGAGCTGCACCTGGCTGGCGGTATAGCCGGACTTCTCCGCCTTCTCGAAAGCCTTCTGGGCCTCGTCGAGGTCTTGCCGTTCCATCAAAGCCTTGCCGAGGTAAAAGCTGGCGAGGGCGCCTTCCGCCTGGTGAAGGTGCTCGGCGGCTTCGCTCAGATGGCCGAGAAAGAACGAGGCGATGCCGAGCTTCAGGTGCCATTTCTTGACTGCCGGGCCGCTGGCGCCTTCCAGCTTCTTCTTGAGAAGCTCGGTGGCTTCCTTGAGCGAACGATTCTGTGTCTTGCCCTGGGCCAGTCCGTCGCGAAGTTTTTGCACGGTGCCGGCGTCGCAGTCCTCCCGCTCCACCAGCAACGCGCGAAGATCGATCAACATCTGCTCGGCCATGCGTCATCCCCTGATTTGTGAGAAGGTATTAGTATAACGGGAAGACTTGCGTCTGCAAGGTGAGATGAAGGTAGGACGCAGGCAAGCGCCGGGCCGGAATGTTGCTCATGCCGCCGACGGAAAAAAAACGGGACTTGCCCGCCTGCTATGCGATGGTCGTGCCCGGCCTCGAGGCGGTGGCCGGCGCGGAGATCGCCGCCACGCTTGGCGGCGAAACCAGGCGCACGCAGCCGGGGCTGGTTGTGTTCCGCGCGCCGGCGGTGGATCGCTCGCTGCTGTCGCTGCGCACCACCGAGGATGTGTTCCTGCTGGCCTGGGGCACGGATCAGCTCACGTATCGTGCCGTGGACCTGCACAGCATCACGCGCTGGACGGAGCGCGGGCCCGACTGGAAGCAACTCTTGCAAGTTCACCACGCCATCCGGCCCAAGCCGAAGGGCAAGCCGACCATGCGCCTGGTCGTGCAGATGGAAGGCAAGCACGCATACCGGCGGATCGACGCCCGCAAGGCACTGGCGCGCGGCCTCGTCGGCAAGCTGCCCGCAAGCTGGCAGCACGTCGAGGAGAACGCCGCCATCGAAATCTGGCTGACGATCCATGGGGCCAGCGCGGTTTGCGGCGTTCGACTTTCGGACCGGACGATGCGGCACCGAGCTTACAAAGAGGCACACGTGGCTGCCTCGCTGCGGCCCACCGTGGCGGCGGCCATGGTCCGGCTGGCCGACGTGCAGCCCGGCCAAACCGTGCTCGACCCGATGTGCGGCGCAGGGACGATCCTTGCCGAGGTTCATGCCCTGGGTCGGCGCTGCCGGCTTTTGGGCGGCGACGAGGATGCCGCCGCGCTGCGAGCCGCCAACGTCAACCTGCACTTCGACCAGGCCAAGCTGCAGTTGTGGGATGCGCGGCGCTTGCCGCTCGAGGATGCCACCGTGGATCGCGTGATCAGCAACCTACCGTTCGGCAAGCAGCTCAGCCGGCCCGAGTTGATCGGTCCGCTGTATCTTCGTCTGCTGCCCGAATTTCAGCGCGTGTTGAAAAAGCCTGGCCGCGCCGTGCTCCTCGCCGCCGACGCGCTGGCCATGCAGGACGCCGCTGGCCTCGTCGGCTGGAAGAGCGCAAGCCGCGTCTCCGTGCGGATTCTCGGACAGAAGGCGACGATCTACGTGTATGGCGTTTGACCAGAGCCCGGCGCCTGAGCGCGATCGGAAACACACCCGCTGGCTCGACGCGGAGACTTCTCGATGCCGCCGGCGAATGACCGCAGCGTTTGCCTGGGAATCTTTGTGCTGGGGCAACTGCTGTTGCTGGTGATGAGTAATGCGACAAGCGTCTTGCATGATCTGCATGCGCATCTCTCGCGGACGGCAGGTGGCGAAGCTGAGAGGCTCGCGCCTGGCTGGACCGGGAAAGAAGGGCACGCCTGGCAGGCGTCGCAAGCGCTGGCCGCGCTCGGCAATCGCTGGGGCGAACTGACCGGGCAGACACAAGGCTGGTCGCTGTTCGCGCCAGGCGTGAGCGCGGAGTGCGTGTTTCCGGCCGTGCGGCTGCTCAGGGACGTGCCGGCCGATTCCGCCGCCGCCATTGCCGGCCGCCTGTTGCCGCTCGCCGCGGATGATCCGCTAGCGACGCTGACGCTGTATCAGATTGGACGTGGCGGCGACGAGCCGATGATGCCGGCGGCGGCCGAAGACTGGCTCTCCGACAACGAGCCGCGCGATATCGACGCGTTCTTCCGTATCGGCGACTTCCGTCTCCGTCGCTTCGAAGGAGCGCTGGCCCTGGTCTTGACGGAGTCGCCGGACGAGTCTCCCGAGAGCCGTGCCAGCCGCTGGCGTGGCGAGATCGCGAAATTCGTGAGCAGTCACTCGGCGAATATCCACGCCTATTTGCGCTGGCGTAGCGCACAGCTTCCCGGCGGTACCGACGCCCGGCAAGTCATCCTGCTGATGCGCCGTTTCCACATCACCGAGCCGGAGGAGCCGTCACTGTGGCAGGGCCCCTTCGTGATGCCCGTGGCTCGATGGCAACCGCGCGCCAGCTGGTCGGCTGACTACGGCCAGGTGGAGATGTTCAATCCCGTCACCAGGCGCTTCGAGGGAGTGCTGAAGTGACGAGCCCGGAACAATCAGGGACCGTCGTCGGAGCGCAACCCTGGCTCCCCTGGCCGTTGAGCACCTCGGCATGGTGGACCCGGCCCGTCCACGCGCAACGCCTGGCGGCGCTGCGCATCGGTCTGGCCGCTTGTCTGTTGCTGGACATCCTGTTCTCTTACTTGCCGCGACTCCACGATCTGTTCGGTCCGGACAGCCTGGGCACGCTGGAACTGAGCGCCTGGTGGGCCGACGCGCCGCGCTGGTCGTGGTCCATCTTCCGCGGCTTCGATCATCCGCTGATCTCGTTGCTGGCAATGTGCATCTGGGTGTGCACGACGGTGCTGATCGGCATTGCTTGTTGCGTGCAACCGGACGACAGCGACAGGAACTGCATACGCCTCGCGTGCTTCGCGTGGACCGGCGCCGGCTCGGTTTACTTGCTTGGGCTGTGGGGGAGAGAGTTCACTGCTGGACGGACGCTGGCGGGATGGCTCGCGCCGCTGGCAGGGATGGCGCTTGCCGTCCTGTTCGCGATCCTGGACATGGCGTGTCGCCGGCGGCGGCCGCCGGCGTATCTTGTCGGCAGCGTCGCCGTCGCGGCACTGTGGGTAGGAACGGGCGTCTGGCTTGCGGTCGATAATCGTCTGGCACCGGCCGGCTGGGTCGCGGACCTGCTCTTCGTGCCCTGGGGCAAGCAGCCGGCAGCGCTAACCGTCGCTCTCGTCATCTGGGCAGTCGCAGCCGCATGCTTGCTCATCGGCTTCTGGACGCGCACGGCCGCGGTCATGGCCTGGGTGCTCTCGACGTCGTTCGCCAACATCAACCCGGAAATCGACAACGCCGGCGACACGGTCCGTGGCATCGTGCTCTTCTACTTGATGCTCACGCCCTGCGGCGCGGTCTGGTCGCTCGACCGTCTTCTGAGCCGGCGCCGGGGACAGCATCCGGGTCCCATCTGGATCGCACCGTGGGCGCTGCGGTTGCTGTTCATCCAGATGATCCTCATCTATTTCTGCAACGGCATCTACAAGCTGAGCGGCGCCGACTGGCACAGCGGCGATAGCCTGCACTACGTGCTCGCCGACGTGACGCTGTCGCGCTTCTCCGCCGGCCAGTGTGCGTTGCCGGCATGGCTCTTGCGCGGCATGACCTGGGCCGTGCTGGTCTGGGAAGTTGGCTTTCCGGTGTGGATGCTGGCCCGGCACACGCGCATCGCCGCGCTCACCTTTGGTGTGGCTTTTCACCTCGGCATCCTGGCGACGATGGAACTCGGCAGCTTCGTGCCGTACATGCTGACCTTGTACCTGCCGCTGATTCCGTGGCGTCCCTGCCGGCGAGATGACCAGCTGTGAAAAGACCAGAGCGTGTGCGCAACGTGGGGCAGGTCGCCGACCTGCCATTGCCGCTGATGGCAGGTTGGCAACCGGTTGGCAACCTGCCCCACGAGGCACGCGCCGAGCGCGGACTTTCAGCCGGAGGGTCCAGAAAGCGGTTCGGCATGGCTGGGCGCGGCGCGGCGGGACACCACGACGGCCGTCAGTTGGGCGATCACAAAACCCACGGGCAGGGCCAGAATGCTCAACAAAATGACTGCGAGCATGGCAAGGGCTTGCCCGTAACCATAGTGACTCGCCTGTCCACTGGGCAACAACCAGTCAGGGCCGAATACGGCGAGCAGCCCTGCTCCCAAAGCGGCCAAACCCCACGCTAAACCCAGACCGAGCGAAGTCGGCCAAGCGTGTCGGTTGCGTTGGCCCGAAAAAGCCGTGGTTGGGGAGACGATCCGTCGGCCTGCCGCCCGGCCGCCCCTCAGGCACATCACGATCCCCCCAAGCCCCACCACGCCGAGAAACGCCAAGCTGGCATAGGAAAGCGGCCAGTAGACCCACGGTTCCGGCGCCTGTGCCGTCAGCACAATGGCGTCGGCGGGCAGGTCGGCAAAGCTCCCCTTGAGCGTGTCGGCCTCACGGATGAGCGCGGGCGTGCAGGCTACCTCCCAGTTCTCGGGCAGGTGAAGGGTGACGTCCAGGCCACCGAAACTGGACCAGGCCCGCGCCGGGGCCAGCACGTAAGCGAATTGGCGGTACACCGTGGGATGGCCGCGGCGGTTGATGGATGCCTCCGCTGCGTAGCGGACCTTCAAATCGTGCCGGCCGGGCGGGACGACGACCGTGAACGCCATGGGTGTCACGTCGCGAGGCCGATGCTGCAGGTATGGTAGCCCGCTCGCGCCGCGGAGTCCCGGCGTTTGCGCGGGAGCATGCCAGCTCGCGGGCGTTTTCGTGTCTCTTGCGGGCGCACAGGCTATTGGTCGGTCCCCCAGCCACACTTGAAAACCCGCAATGTTCGCTGACCCCGACGCGAAGAGGAGGTCGAGCTTCTTTTCCGGCCCGGGATTGTGCAGGTGATAAACGGCCTCGACCAGTGCCAGGCCATTCGTCGCCAGGGGCCGCAGATCGATGATGAGCGTCTCACTCCTGATGTCCACTCCCACCATGCCGACTGGTTCAGCCACGACCTGGCCGCCAGACGAGGGAGGCCCGACATTGGCCTGCACCACGGCCGGGATCATGAACAGGAATAGAGCCGCGCACGCGCGGAACGAATGTCGCAAGTATGCTGCAGCTAACATTGGATGCTGGGATAGATTCCTGTTGGACTGAAAACCGTGATCTCCAGTCACTTGGCCCGCGTCACCGGCTTTGTGGAGTGTATCGGCGCGGCGTGGTGGCTGACAAGCATTTTTTCACTGCAGTCGGCTTGGAGCTTCACGGCCAGGCGGCAGAGCCGGTCGGCTTCATGGTGTGACTCTCGCAAAACTGGGCCGGGAACTCGCGCGGAATCTGTAACAGAATGAAAAATAATGGCTTGCGACGATGGGTTACCGGCCACATGGGGGTGGGTCGTTTGGCCGGCAACTCAACCCAGCATCCTATTGCGGGCGGGTTACTTCGCCACGACTTTCTCGCCTTCCACCACGTCGGCAGCGTGGGCCAGCTCGATAATCTCGTCGGTGCTCGCCGGATCGACGGCGCGGCAGCTGGCGGTGAGCTGCTCGGCGATGTCGCGCAGGTCAGCTTGCCAGTCCTGCAGGGTGATGTCGGCGGGGCAAGCCTCGGCGAACTCGCCACACAGCAGGATGAGCCGCAGACAATGGCGGAAGATGATGCCCTCCTGCTTCACCAGGTCGCGAGCCGAGACGTATTGGTTGAAGTTGCCACCGTAGCGCAGCAATTCGCCCGCCGCCCAGACGGCATGCGTGTTCACGTCGTCCACTTCTGGATATTGCGCGTCGAAGAGCAGCCGCAGCTTCTCGGCCAGGAACGGCGGATGCTCCCACGCTTCGTCAAATGATGAGCCATCGTCGTCGTCTTCTTCGCCCTCGCCAGGGGTGGGTCGAGCGATCATCAGGCCGCGGCGAATCAAGTCCTCGTCCAGCCGGTTTCGCGCCAGCGGTCCGGGCGGCAGGTATTCCTCGAACGGCACGCGCACCTGCCGCCACAGCGAGCGCGGCACTTCCAGCACGCTCTCCAGCGCTTGCAGACGCTCGTCGCGATTGGCGATGCCGAGATGATCGAGCAGAAACGCGCCATAAAGCGGATGGATGCCGCGGAAGACCAGCAGCTTGGATAGCTCGGCGGCGGGATGTGCCAGCTCGGCGGAGTATGCGGCCACGGGAGGGCGAGGCTCCTGCCGAGCCGATTGGGAAGGGATCTTGGTTTGCGGCTCGGCGGGAGCCTCGCCCTCCCGTGCCTCCAGCGCCATCAATTCTTTCGGCGGCTCCGGTTCCAGCCGTACGAAGCCGCCGCGGGCGAGGGTGAGCAGCATGCGGTCGAGGTGCTTCTCGCCGGCCTTGATGCGTGGCTCGTCCATCAGCCGCTTGCGCAGCACGGCCCTCACCCGCGACACCTCCGGCGAGATTGACAGCAGATACGCCAGGAGCCGCCAGGGGATGTTGCCCTTGCTGTAAAGCTTGCCCGGCGGAGCGGCTTGCAGTTGCTTGAAGTTGCTCTCGCTCCAGTAAAGGCGATTGTCGTTGCGCGTCGGCCGTTTCTTCTTGAGCGCCTTCTTCTGCTTCAACAGGCCGGGGTCGCCGGTCTTCTCCGGGATGGCGTCGTACTTCTCCTTCCAGCGGAGCAGCTTGACATCGTCCTCGTGAGCGACGGCGATGACGTAGCCCTTGTCGTCGTACTGCGGCCGGCCTGCCCGGCCGAAGATCTGCTGGGCCGTGCTGGCGTCCACCAGCTTCTGCTTGCCGAACGGCCCCTTCACCAGCGACGTCAGCAACACGGACCGCGCCGGCAGGTTGATGCCGGAGGCCAGGGTCTCCGTGCAGATGACAACGGCCAGCAGCTTGCGCGTGAACAGGTCCTCGACCACGCGACGATACTTGGGAAGCAAGCCCGCATGATGCACGCCCACGCCCCGGTGCAGCATCTGCTTCATCTTCGGGCCGACGCCTTGTGTCCAGTCGAGGCGGTTGATCTCGGCGTGTAGCGCCACCTTCTGCTGCTCGCTCACCAGCGGCAAGCCCTTGAGCTGCTCGGCGATGCTCCAGCACTCGTCGCGGTTGAAGCAGAAAACCAGCGCCGGCATCTTGCGATGGACAGCGTCTCCCTTGGCCATCGACACGAGCTCCTCGTTGAGAAGCTGATCGCCCACCCATTCATAGGTAAGCGGAATCTTGCGTTCCTTGCCTTCCACCAATTGCACCTTCCGGCCATGACAGCGCTCCAGCCAGTTCATGAACTCGAGCGCGTTGCCAACCGTGGCGGACAGCAGCAACAGCCGGACGTGCGGCGGCAGCAAGCTCAACGACAGCTCCCAGACGATGCCGCGCTCCGGATCGGCGAAGCTGTGGAATTCGTCCATGACGACGCTGTTCACCTGGCTGAAGTCAAACGCCTCGCGGTGCAGCAGGCGATTGAGCAGGATCTCGGCGACGACGGCCAGGATGCGTGCGTCGGGATTGACGCGGCGATTGCCGGTGACCAGGCCGACATCCTCCGCCTTGAAGCCCCAGCGGATGGCGCTGGCCTGCATCTCCTGAAACTTCTGCTCGGTGAGGGCGATGAGCGGCGTCGTGTAATACGCCATCTTGCCCGCGTGCAAGGCCTCGAAGAGGGCGGCCTGGGCGATCAGCGTCTTGCCCGTCCCCGTCGGCGTGCACACCAGGACACCCTGGTCGGAGGTGAACCAGGTGAGCAGGGCTTCTTCCTGAACCGGGTAGGGGGTGTACGGAATCTGCTCGAGGTATTTCTCCGCCAGATCATCGCGCGAGATGGGTGGGGATTCTGTTCCAGCCATGATTGCGTCCTGCGGCACGTTGTATGGAATCGGGGCGACGAAGACTGTAGCCGCACGTCTGGAACGGTCAGAACCCGAAGCGTGAGCACGGGTACTGCTTCCCTCGCTAACGCCTCGGGCTCTGTTAACTTCACATCTTTTGCCAGTGCCGCTCGATGAACGTCGTATCGACCTGGCCTTCGATGAAGGCCGAGTGATGGAAGATTTCGCGGAGGATGGGAATGGTGGTCTTGACGCCCTCGACGGTGAACTCGGCCAGGGCGCGGCGCATGCAGGCCAGAGCCTGGGCGCGGGTCGGCTGGTGAACGAGGAGCTTGGCCAGAAGCGAGTCGTACGTTGGCGGCACGGTGTAGCCGGTGACGACGTGGGTGTCGAGGCGGACGCCGGGGCCGCCGGGGGGTTGCCAGCGCGTGACCTTGCCGGGGCTGGGGCGGAAGCCGTGTGCGGGATCCTCGGCGTTGATGCGGCACTCGATGGCCGAGCCGTGATGCGGCACCTGTTCCTGCGTGAAGCGCAACTTCTCGCCGGATGCGATGCGAATCTGCTCGCGGACCAGGTCGATGCCGGTCACAAGTTCCGTCACCGGGTGTTCCACCTGGATGCGGGCATTGACCTCGATGAAGTAGAATTTGTGGTTCTTGTCCACGAGGAACTCACAGGTGCCGGCGTTGAAATAGCCGGCGTGCTTGACGAGGCGGACGGCCGCGGCGCAGATCTCGTTGCGCACGTCGTCCGGCAGATTCGGCGCGGGCGATTCCTCGACCAGCTTCTGATGCCGGCGCTGCAGCGAGCAATCGCGTTCCCAGAGATGGCTGACGTTGCCTTCGCGGTCGGCGAGGATCTGCACCTCGACGTGCCGCGGCTGTTCGATGTACTTTTCGAGATAGACGCTGCCGTCCTTGAAGGCTTTTTCGGCCTCTTGCTGGGCGGCCTTGAGACCGGCCTGGAGCGAGATGTCGTTGCGGGCGACGCGCATGCCACGGCCGCCGCCGCCGGCCGCCGCCTTGATGAGCACGGGAAAGCCGATGTCGTGGGCCAGCCGCAATGCTTCCGCCTCCGTCTCCACCAGGCCCTCGCTACCGGGCACGACGGGAACGCCGGCGGACTGGGCCAGCTTGCGCGCTTCGTTCTTGTTACCCAGCAGACGCATCGCCTCCTGCGGCGGACCGATGAACTCGATCTTGCAGGCCCGGCAGACCTCTGCGAAATGCGCGTTCTCGGACAGGAACCCGTAGCCGGGGTGAATGGCCTGGACGTTGGCGATCTCGGCAGCGCTGATCAGCCTCGGGATGTTGAGATAGCTGTCAGCGGCGGCGGCCGGGCCGATGCAGATCTTGTCGTCGGCCAGGTCGAGATACGGCGCGTCGCGGTCCGCCTCGCTGAAGACCGCTATCACCTCGATCCCCAGGTCGCGGCAAGCGCGGATCACCCGCAAGGCGATCTCGCCTCGATTGGCCACCAGGATGCGCTGGAACATATCAATCCGTGGTAATCAATCCGTGGTAATCAACCTGTGGGATCCACCCGGAAGAGAACCTGGTTGTACTCGACGGCTTGCTGATTCTCGACCAGGATCTCGGCGATGGTGCCGGAGCAGTCGGCGTTGATCTCGTTGAAGATCTTCATTGCCTCGATCAGGCACACGACCGTGGAGGGCGCAACCTTGGCGCCGACCTTGACGAACGGTGGGGCATCCGGACTGGCCGACGAATAATAGGTTCCCGGAGTCGGACTCTTGATTTCGATGAGCTTCTTGCCGGACGCAGGCTGTGACGGGGCGGTTTCGGACCTGGCTGGGCTGGCCGGCGTTACCGGATTGACAGTCGGCACGGCCGGGGCGGCCGGCGCTGGCATGGCCACCACGCCGCCCAGCGTGCGCCGCAGACGGATACGTTGCGTGCCGTCACGCAGGTCGATCTCGCCCAATTCATGCTGGCTCATGAGAGCGACCAGCGCCCTCACCGTCCGAACATCAAATGGTCCGGGCGCCTTGTTGGCTTCGTCCGCCACCTTGCCCTCCTGTGATCTGTTAGGCAGGTCGTTGATAGGTGTTTGAGATACAGGCAAGTGCTGGGTTCGTCAACTCGGCGAGCCGGCAGCCACAGCGGGCCCGACAGCCCGCATGATGCCGGGCCGCACGCCTGGAATGCCTCCTACGATTCGTTCCGCAGATTGACGATTTCAACACGCAGACGCGCTCGCTGCACAATCTCCGCGAAGAAGGCATCGACGAGACCGCGCCCGGCCGCTTTCTTCCAGTCGATTCCCGGGTCGATGGTCACGGACTTGAGCAGTACCAGTCGTTGCGCCGACAGCCGCTCGGCTACACGGGCAGACAGCGAATCGCTGGTGGTATCCCAGGAGTGTGGTAGATGGCCATCGTGCTGCTCGTCATCGAAGGCGAAATCGTACATGTCAACGATGGGAACCAGACGACAGCCTTGGGCTGCTTCGAGGTGTGGCATGTCAGGTCTGCTCAGGTGCTGAATCACTTGCGACTGCGGCAGCACACCGGCCAGGAAATGGGCATTGAGGGTCAAGGCACGCAGCGCCAGCCAGTGGGCTCTCGTCTCGCCAAGGTGATGCCGCCGATCCCAGTCGCGCACGCAGTCGGCCGTGGGGCCGCCGCCGGGGACGAGAAAGACACGCGCAGCACCTTGTCGCGACAGCCAGGCTTGCAGGCGCTGGCCCAAGTCCGGCAGGTCAAACAGACTGCCGCCGACCTTGACGACGATGATCTCATGCGCGTCATTCATCGGCCAGCACCGCCACTGCATAGGCGCATGCCGCGCGTGAGATTTCCGCACCCAGTTGCTCGTTCAGCGACACGATCGTGTCGCCGCTGAAGCAGTTTTGCCGTGCCAGAACGAGCCGACCCAGGAACTCGCCTTCGCCGGCGAGGACCGCCGTCGTCGGCAGCGCTGGGAGCGACCGGGACACGTGTTCGAATGCCATCGACAGCTGGTAGACCTGGCGCTGCCGCACGCGATCGACAAGCCTGTCGATCTCTTGTCGAGGGATGGTCTCGGCGTCGCCGCACAGCATGCGGGCCAGGCGTGCGCGAGCCGCGCTGCGCGTGGCGGGGCGTCCGTCCGCACTGTGCCGGTCATCCGGGTTCTCCGGCAGCATCTCCAGCAGCAGGTATACGTCCTGCGTTGTCGCGAAAAGCTCCGCCGCCACCCCAGTTCCAAGGATCGCGCACAATGGCGTGCGCCGCACTCCCGTGTAGATCAGTTCCAGGCCACGCAAACGATCCGCGTCGGCGAGGGCGCGCGGGACCGGCCGGCCGTCATGGAGCGGCACCAGGTCGGTCGTCGTCGAGCCGATGTCCAGCAACAGCCCACAGCCGCCGGGCACGAACCGGCAGGCGAACCGAGCGAGTGCCATCCAGTTAGCCGAAGCGACCGCCAGTGGATCGCGCCGGGCGGCGTCCAGTGCCAGGAAACCACGCTGACTCCAGACGCAAATGTTCGCATGATCCGCAAGGTCGGCGACGCTTCGCAGGATTGACAGGACTCCCTGCCGGCGACTCTCGAAGCAGTCGCACAGCTCGCCGGTCATGGTGACGGCCAGGCGGTCGAACGCCGGCATGTCGGCCAGCAGGTCCCGCAAGGCAATTCCCAGGCGTTCCGGATGCCGCCAGAGCTCAAAAGGCCGGCTGCAGGCTGTGCGCGAGACGTGAGCGGCTTTCAGGTTGGCGCCGCCGATATCGAGGCCGAGGGTGTGGGACAATCGATTACCTCACTTCGCAAGTGCCCGTCCAGGTCCCGCCAGGCGGCGTTATCGGGAACATCGGGAATCATAGCCGTGGTTGCCCACGTGTGCCACGGTGGAGTATTTGCCGGACAGGGAGAGGCTTGCCAGCTTCACGCCTTCGCGGCACTTCTCCAGTTCCTGAAAGCGGAAGCCCTTTCGAAATTGGGGGAACCGTGCGGTATTTTCGTTTTCGCCGGTCCGCTTCCCGCGCCGGTTCGCGAATTGCCGTGCACGAATGCCGATCTCTATTCCTGGAGACTTGGACCCACGTGAGGTCGGGCTTTCGGGCCTGCCGTCCGCTCGGAAGCCTGACCTTTTTCTACTTTCATCGAACGGAGCATTCCCTTGCACTACTTCACCGAGGCCGTGACGCGGCGTGGTCATGTCGTCGATACCTCCACGAACGCTTCCCTTGTTCGCCACGAGCGCTTGCCGTCACTCGAAGGCGACCTGTTCGAGAACGCCGGCGAATCGCAAACGCCACGCTGGGAATACCTGTGGATTGACAGGGGCGGTGAAGGCTGAAAACGGGCTGCCAGCCTGGCCAGCCGGGAGTACAAGCGACCGGACTGGCCACGCTCTTTTCCGGTCGCTTACCGCTCCGGGCTTGCCCTGGTCCCGCGTCACGTCTGACTTGTTTAACGGGCCAGAATTCGCGACACTATACCTCTGAGGACGTGCCGCCCACGACATCAGAGGACCGTCATGACGCAACCCAGCACTCCGGAAACGCCCTCTCTCAACTTCATCCAGGAAATCATGGCCGCCGACCGCGACGCCAACAAGTGGTCCGGCCGGGTCAACACGCGCTTCCCGCCGGAGCCCAACGGCTACCTGCACATCGGCCATGCCAAGTCGATCTGCATCAACTTCGGCCTCGCCAGGGAGTTCGGCGGCGTCTGCAACCTGCGCTTCGACGACACCAACCCGACCAAGGAGGATGTCGAGTACGTCGATTCCATCATGCACGATGTCCGCTGGCTCGGCTTCGACTGGGACGACCGGCTCTACTACGCGTCCGATTACTTCGAACAGCTCTACCAGTGGGCGGTCCAGCTCATCAACAAGGGCAAGGCATACGTCTGCGACCTGACCGGCGACGAGGTCCGCGAGCATCGCGGCACGCTGACCGCGCCGGGCAAGAACAGTCCGTTCCGCGACCGCAGCGTCGCCGAGAACCTCGACCTGTTCGCGCGCATGAAGGCCGGCGAGTTTCCCGACGGCAGCAGGACGTTACGGGCCAAGATCGACATGGCGCAGCCGAATCTCAACATGCGCGATCCGGTGATGTACCGCATCCTCAAGGCGGAGCATCATCGCACCGGCAACAAGTGGTGCATCTACGCCACCTACGACTGGGCCCACGGACAGTCCGACTCCATCGAACGCATCACGCACTCGATCTGCACGCTGGAGTTCGAGAACCATCGGCCGCTGTACGACTGGTATCTCGACGAGCTGGACCTGTTCCATCCGCAGCAGATCGAGTTCGCCCGGCTCAACCTCACCTACACGGTGATGAGCAAGCGCCGTTTACTGGAACTGGTCACCGGCAACCATGTCCGCGGCTGGGACGATCCGCGCATGCCCACCCTGGCCGGCATGCGGCGGCGCGGCTATCCGCCGGAGGCCATCCGCAACTTCTGCACGAAGATCGGCGTCTCCAAGACCGACAGCATGATCGAGATGTCCGTGCTGGAAGGCGCTGTCCGCGACGATCTCAACAAGAAGGCCCCGCGCGTCCTCGGCGTGCTCCGGCCGCTCAAGGTCGTCATCGACAACTATCCCGAAGGCCAGGTCGATGAGCTGGAGGCGATCAACAATCCCGAGGACGAATCGATGGGAACGCGCAAGCTGCCGTTCGCGCGCGAGCTGTACATCGAGCGCGACGACTTCCGCGAGGACCCCCCCAAGGGCTACTATCGCCTGTCGCCCGGCAAGGAGGTCCGCCTCCGCTACGCTTACTTCGTCACTTGCAAGAGCGTGGTCAAGGACCCGAAGACGGGCGAGGTGACGGAGCTGCACTGCACCTACGACCCGGCCACGCGCGGCGGCGCTGCTCCCGATGGCCGCAAGGTCCAGGGAACCATCCACTGGGTCTCCGCCGGACACGCCATCGACGCCGAGGTCCGCCTCTACGATTATCTCTTCCGCATCCCCGATCTTGCCGAGGTGCCGCCCGGCGAGGATTACAAGAGCTACATCAACCCGGAATCGCTGGTCGTGCTGCAAGGCTGCAAGCTGGAACCCGGCCTGGCCAAGGCCGAACCCGGCAGCCGCTTCCAGTTTGAGCGGCAAGGCTACTTCTGCGTCGATCCCGTCGATTCGAAGCCCGGGACGCCGGTGTTCAACCGCACCGTGTCGCTCAAGGACAGCTGGGCGAAGATCGAGAAGGGGCAGAAGAAGAAGGGCGGATGACCCACATCGTCAGGCGGATTCATCGGCTCATGCGCATCGACAAGTCCCAGGCGCTGGGCGATGGCGGGGATGGCAGGCCGGCGCGTGTGGTGCGCGAGATCCTGGCGTGACGGCGAGACATGGGGCTGGCTCAGCTGAATTGCTGCGCTGGCGCGGTTAGCTGATAGAATCGAACTATGGCGGCTAACGACGAAAGCCGGATCGTCTTGCACTGGCGAACCAACTCTATCGCGAGTTTCATACGCAGTGCTTCTGGCATTGCCCGCGCGATCTGGTGATTACCGATGACCTGGTGCCCATTGTTGTCAAGGGACTCCGCGCGCACGGCGGCCGGCGCGGCTTCTTGTTGGCGGGACGACTGCGCGCCCTGGACCTTGCCGTGGAAGAGTCAGGATCATGCCCTTGACAGACTTTCAACGACAAGTTGCTCGTCTCCTGGCAGGGAACCGCAACCCGGAAAGCTATGTCGCGGGCAGAGCGGTCACCAATCGTGCTGAAAACGGATTCCGCTATTCTGAAGATCTGGACGTTTTTCATGATTTGTCGGCCAGCGTCGTCGCGGCGGCGGAGGCTGACGCGCAAGCACTGACGCGCGCGGGCATGACCGTGAACTGGACCTTGCGCGGTGATGGCATCTTCAAGGCCACCGTGACGCGCGGCGCCGATGCTGTCCGGCTTGACTGGACAACGGACTCCGCCTTTCGCTTCTTTCCCGTTCAGCCGGATGACGATTTCGGGTACTGCCTTCATCCGGCAGACCTGGCCACCAACAAGATCCTGGCACTGGCGGGGCGCACGGAGATTCGCGACTTCTTGGACACGATGTTGCTGAACCAGACCTACCTGAGCCTGGGTGCCATCATCTGGGCAGCCTGTGGCAAGGATCCGGGCTATACGCCATGCTGCTGGACCAGGCCAACCAGCACTCGCGCTTCCAGGAAAGCGACCTGCAAGCGGAGAGGCTTGCCAGGCAAGTCGATCTCAAGGACCTCAAGCATCAATGGCTGGTTGCCCGCGACCAGGCCGAACGCCTGTTCATCCAGCTTCCGGAGCTGGAACTGGGATGCCTCTATCTGGACAATGAGCAGAAGCCCGTCACACCGGAGCCAGCATCGTCTCAGTTCGCAAGCCTGACGCGCCATTTCGGCAGTGTGCGCGGAGCGTGGCCCAGGTTTTCCTGATGCTCGGACATTTCCTGAAAGGAACTTGCTCGAACTATTCGTTTTGATGTTAATGCGGCAGGGAGGACAGTGCAAGCATCAAATGTAACTGAGTGCCTTACCCCCGGCAACGAAACCGGCTTTTCGCCACGACACGCAAGGCTTGTCCAGGAGCTAATATACGGCGATCGCCTTCGATGCGGATTCGTTGCCGGGGTGCTGTGACGGGGGTGGCAACACAACGAAAATCGAAAGCCGTGGCGATACCAGTCATCGCAGGTACAATTGTCTCGGAAACTGACACAGGGCAAACGTCAATCTGGAGGTTTCGTATGATCACGCGACGAACAGCCCTTGGCTCGCTCGGCGCCGTCGGCGCCGGCATGACCTTCCTGCCGGCAGCCAGCCGTGCCGACACTCGGCCGGCGAACGGGAAACGGCGCCGCCTGGCCATCGTCACCACCGAGTGGCGTTACCGGTCGCATGCCTGGCACATGGGCGAGCGCTTCCTGGTGGGCTATCCGATCAACGGCCGCTGGCATCGGCCGCCGCTCGACGTGGTATCGGCCTATGTCGATCAGTTCCCCAAGAACGACCTGAGCCGCAAGCGCGCCGCCGAGTTCGGCTTCAAGATTCATCCCACGATCGCGGAGGCGCTGCGGTGCGGCGGCGACAAGCTGGCTGTCGATGCCGTGCTCATCATCGGCGAGCACGGCAACTACCCGCGCAACAAGCTCGGGCAAAAGCAGTATCCACGCTACGAGTTCTTCCAGCAGGTCGCCAAGGTCTTTCAGAAGGAGGGCCGTTCGCTGCCCATCTTCAACGACAAGCATCTGTCGTGGCGCTGGGAACATGCACGCGAGATGGTGGACACGGCGAGGAAGTTGAAGATTCCGTTTCTTGCCGGCTCGTCGCTGCCGGTGACGTGGCGGATGCCGGCCTTCGACATGCCGTATGGTGCGGAGGTACAGGAGATCGTCTGTGTCGCCATGGGCGGCATCGATAGCTACGATTTCCACGCGCTGGAGACCATCCAGTGCCTGGCCGAACGGCGGCGCGGCGGCGAGACCGGCGTGGCCTGGCTGCAAGCCCTGCGCGGCGATGCTGTCTGGAAGGCGATGGACACCGGTTCCTTCGCGGCCGGTGGCTGGTCGCCGCGCCTCTTCGAGGCCTGCCTGTGCCGGTCGCAGACACTCGCGCAGCCGGAGAGCTTCAGCCATCGGCACCCCACGCCCAGGCAAATGCGCGACTGGGTCAAGCAGCCGGTCGCCTATCGGTTCGAGTACAGCGACGGCCTGAAGGCGACGATGCTGCTCCTGAACGGCCTGGTCGGTGACTTCACGGTCGCAGCTCAGTTGTCAAAGCAAGACGAGCCGCTGTCGACGCTCTTTTACCTGCCGCCAACGCCGAACGTCACCTACTCGGCGGCGCTGATGTCGAAGGCAGAAGAAACGTTTCTCACCGGCCGGCCGCCGTATCCGGTCGAGCGGACGCTGCTGACCACGGGCCTGGTTGCCGCAGGCATGCAATCGCTCGCCGAGGGTCAGAAACAGTTGCGCACGCCGCACCTTGCGGTCCGCTATCAGGCGCCGCGCGAGCCGACGTTCGCGCGCACTTGACCGGCAATCAGCCGCCCCGGTTCGGGCATACTTGCGAATCAGTTGTCGCGAGGTCAGATTCCCGTGTGTCCCGCGTAGCGATCTGCCGGTCGATCGCCCCTGGTCGCCGACTCATGATTCCAGCTTCCGAAAACGATCAGCCCACGGTCTCCGAGTCTGGACAGGCTGAGGACGCGGCGGCCCGCCGCGACACCGGGCAGCTGACGGCCGCACTGCCGGAGGCCAATCCTGCAACGGCCGATGCCGACGCAACCCTGGTATCTGCACCAGCAACGGCCGGCACGGGCCACGAGACGTCCATCCCTGGTTATGCCATCATCGACGAGCTGGGTCGCGGCGGCATGAGCGTCGTCTACCGGGCACGGCAGCTGAGCCTCAATCGTCTCGTCGCCCTCAAGATGATTCTCGCCGGCGTCCATTCCGGACCGAAAGAACGGCAACGCTTTCGCACCGAGGCGGAGGCCATCGCCAAGCTGCAGCATCCATGCGTGGTCCAGATCTACGAGGTTGCCGAGCACGATGGCCAGCCTTTCTTCGCCCTTGAGCTGGTGGACGGCGGCAGCCTGCAAGGCTACATCGACCGCGGGCCGGTGTCGGTCGAGGAGTCGGCTCAGCTCATCGCGAAGCTCGCACGCGCGATGCAGGTCGCGCACCAGCACGGCATCGTGCATCGCGACCTCAAGCCGGCCAACATCCTCCTGGCCAGTGCCGGGCATGCGGATGAAGCACGCTCGGGAGATGACGCTGCACAGCCCACGGACGGCGTGCGCCCCTCGCTGGCTGCGATGATACCGAAGGTCACCGATTTCGGGCTGGCGAAGATGCTCGATCAGGGCGTCGGCCAGACCAATACGGGTGCGGTACTGGGCACACCGAGTTACATGGCCCCGGAGCAGGCGGCGGGACGAATCAAGGAGATCGGGCCCTGGACGGACATCTACGCGCTCGGCGCCATCCTGTATGAGCTTCTGACGAGTCGTCCCCCATTCGGCGGCGATTCCACGCTGATGGAGATCTTGCACAAGGTACGGACCGAGGATCCGGTCTCGCCGGTTCGACTGCGTGCCCGGATTCCACGCGACCTGGAGACGATTTGCCTGAAGTGCCTGCACAAGGACCCGCGCAAGCGCTACAAGACAGCCGAGGCGCTGGCCGACGACCTGCGCCGTTTTCAACGCGGCGAGCCGATCCAGGCCAGGCCCATCTCGGCCGTCGAGCGCTCCTGGAAATGGCTGAAACGCCATCCGACATTATCGGCCATGCTGTCCGTCTGCGTGATCGCCGTCGCCGCCCTTCTCTATGCCGGCATCCGCCATCATGCCAACCTCGACAGTGCGTTTCGCGAGCTGGAAAAGTCGCAGGAGCAGACACGCCTGGAGAGTGTGCGCGCCCAGAGTGAGGTCACGCGCCTCAAGGTAGCCAAGGGCATGTACCTGGCCAACAACGATAACCTCCTCGAGGCGATCCCCTG
Source organism: Planctomycetota bacterium (assembly GCA_016873095.1). Classification (GTDB taxonomy): domain Bacteria; phylum Planctomycetota; class Planctomycetia; order Gemmatales; family Gemmataceae; genus VGYC01. The sequence continues at coordinate 34,333 of VGYC01000020.1, forward strand.
GCTCGTGGACGCGCTGATGCTGGACGGCGACAATGCCGACGCCGAGCCGATGCATCGCCGCCGCATCGGCTTCGTGCTGCAGCACTGTCCGAAGCCCCTGCAAGTCTGGTTTCACGACGATCGCGTCTTCTCCGCCGAGTACAGTCTCGACGGCAAGCACACCGTCACCGCCAGCCAGGATGCGACGGCCCGCATGTTCGATGCGCTCAGCGGTGCCACGATCGGCCCGCCCCTCAGGCATGGCGGTCCGGTCCAGCACGCATCGTACAGTCCGGATGGACGCCATGTTGCCACCGCCAGCGACGACGGCCGCGCCCGCATCTGGGAGGCGAAGTCGGGCAAGCTCGTGAGCGACGCGCTGCGGCACGATGGTCCGGTGTGCCGCGTCGTGTTCAGCCGCGACGGCAAGCTGATCGGCACCGGCAGCGCCGACGGTACGGCGCGTGTCTGGCGCATGCCGGCCGGCCAGCCGGTGGGCAAGCCGTTGCGTCATCCCGGGCCGGTCAAGCGGCTGGAGTTCACGCCGGACGGCCTGCTCATCGTTGCCGGCTCGATGGACGGCACGGTGCAGTGCTGGGACGTGAACAGCAGCAAGCCACTCTGGTCCAGCGCAGCGCGTCACGACAAGGGCATCACGCAGGTGCGCGTCGATCGCGACGGTCACACGGTGCTGACATCCAGCCTGGACGGCACAGCGCGCGTGTGGGAAACGACCACCGGCAAGCCATTGTCGCCGCCATTACGACACGCCGGCCAGGTTCTGTGGGCCTCACTCAGCCCGGATGGCAAGCGCGTCGTCACCGCGTCGGACGACAACTCGGCGCGGATCTGGGATGCGGTCAGCGGCAACCAGGTCGCGGACCCGATGTTCCACAAGAGCGACGTGACATTTGCCGTCTTCAGTCATGACGGCCACAGGGTGGCCACCGCCAGCGACGACAACATGGTGCGCCTGTGGGATGCCAGGACCGGCAGGTCCATCGGCTCCAGCATCAAGCACAACGGCACCGTGCAATCGTTGCAGTTCAGTCCGGACGACCGGCACCTGCTGACGAGCAGCACCGACGGCACGGCCCGCGTGTGGCTGCCGTCGCCGGAGTCCGGCGCGGCAGCGTCGTTCCAGCACAGGGCCGCCGTCGTCCAGGCAGCTTTCAACAGCAAGGGCGATCTCCTGTTGACCGCGAGCCTGGACGGGTCAGCGCGTCTCTGGGATCTGTCCGGCAAGGAACTCGGCAAGCCAATGACGCACGCCGGCGCCGTCAACCACGCGCGCTTCAGTCCGGACGGCCGCTTGCTTGTCACGGCGGGCAGTGACGGACTTGCCGCCGTCTGGGAAACTTCGAGTGCAAGCAAGCTATTCGATCTGAAGCATGTCGGTCCGGTGCTGGACGCGGCATTCAGTCCGGATGGCAAGCTCATCGCCACCTGCGGCCCTGATCGCTCTGCAAGGCTGTGGAACGTCGGCAATGGCAAGCTCGCGGCGACAATGAAGCATGACGCGCTGGTGACGCGGGTTGTCTTCTCTCCCAGCGATCCGCTGCTCGCCACCGCCAGCACAGACGGCAGCGCCCGCTTATGGCGCTTGCCCGACGGCCAGCCCGCCGCGATGTTCAAGCATGACGAAGCAATCCGTAGCCTGGCCTTCAGCATGAACGGCCAGCGTCTCGCCACCGCCAGCAATGACCGCACCGCGCGCGTGTGGGATATTGCCAGCCACAAACCGGTCGCGCCCGGGTTGCCCCATGCTTCGGTGTTGACGTCCGTCGGCTTCAGTCCCGACGGGACCACGCTGGCCACCGGCAGCGATGACAACACGGTGCGCCTCTGGGACGTTTCGACCGGCAAGCCGCTGTCGGCCCCGCTCGAGCACGTTGGTTCGGTGACGAGCCTGGACTTCAGCCCGGACGGCCGTCTCTTGCTCACCGGCTCGATCAGCAATCATGCCACCGTCTGGGACGTGGCTCGCGGCGAGCGCGTGCTGCCCAACCTGCAGCATGGCCGAACGGTGCTCGACGTGTTCTTTCATCCCGACGGCAAGCGCTTCGTCGTCGCCTGCGCCGACGGCAGCGCCCGCTTGTGGGACATGCCGAGCGCCGCGGAGTCTGTGAACCGTCTGCGGCTCATCACGCCGGCGCTGAGCGGCAGCCGCTTCGATGACAGCGGCGTCGTCGTTCCCTTGCAAATGAACGAGTTCCGCGACATCTGGCGCGAGTATCAGGCAATCCAGAAGAATGGTCGGTGATGGCCGGGCGGTCCTCAGTTGCCCAGCGCTATGCCCGTGAGGAGCATGGCCCTGATTCGCAGGTCCTGCGTCGTTTCGAGGATGTCGCGGACGTCGCCGCCGTGGCCATGGTGCGCGTTGTGGCGTGCCCAGATTTCCCAGGCTAGGGCGTGGGCGAGGGAATTCTTGTCCTTGACCTCCTCGGGGATGGCCGCGTCGGCAGCGGCGCCGTCAAGCTTTGCCAGGCGTGCCCGCACGATCTCCAATTCGCCCCAGCTCTTCAGCTCGGCGGCGCGCTTGTCGTCGCCGCCGCGCGGTTTCAGCCAGTCGCGGGCCGTCTCCAGCTGTCCGGAGCGGGCATAGGCCTTGACAAGCTGATAGCGCGACCAGGGGGGCAGCGCGGCGCCCTTCATTTCCTCGTTCATGATCTGGGCGGCGGGGCCGATAAACATCGCTGCCTTGGCGGCTTCGCCGCCGTTGGGGTTGTCCTGCAGCAACTCGGCGACGCCGAGGGTCGCAAGCAGTCGGCCTTCCGTCGGGCCGGCAATCGTCGCGATGTTCCTGGCGCCGTCGATATCGCCCTTGCGCGCCTTGCCCTCGGCGTAGCCGCAACGCGTGATCACATCGATCTCCGCCCCCGCTTCGGGCAGCGGAAACTGCTTGGCAACCTCCGCCGCCTTGCCCTGCTCCAGCAAGATTGCGATGAGCTGGGCTTGCAGCAGCGACCGGCCGCCGTCGAGCGGGATGAGCCTCCGGACAAGTGTGTCCGCCAGCGCCCCTTGCCCCTGGGCAAAAAGCCGGGTCACCAAAGCGCGCAGGCCGATGATGCGTGCCTCGTCGGCGTGAATACGCCCCAGGACCACGCCCAGGTCTTTCTCTACGAGGTCGCTCCACTTGACCCGTTCCTTGGCGATGGCGTCGCGCTCGTTGCCGCCCAGTTCCAGCATGGACAGAGCCAGCTCGACGAGCGACAGGTCCACCTCGGGCGAAATCCTGTTCGGGTCTGCGGACAGCTTGCTGTAGGCGGCGCGGAAGAGCGTGCGCGCCTTGCTCGCCTCGCTCTTGCGCGCGTGGATCTCGCCGGCCCTGCGCAAGACTTCAGCCGTGATGTCGTCAGGGAGCTTGTCCTTGCTCTTGCTCTCGACCATTTCCATCACTTGCTCGAGGCTGTCCTTCTGCGCGACCTCGCGTTGCTGGCGGTTGATGAGGCAGCCGGCAAACCACACGACGCCGCCCAGTGCCGCGGCAATGGCGGCGCGGCGGATCCAGCCGAGCACGCCGACCGGCTCCGCCTCTTCTTCCGGAATGGCGTCGGCCTCGGTCAGGGCCTCCATGCTGACGCGCTTGACCGTGCCGGCATCCCAGGTGCCCTCGGGCGCGGGCGGCTTCTGCGCCGCCAGGGCCACCGACGGACCTTCCTGCACCGTCCGCCAGTCCTTGGGCTTGTCCTCCTTGGGATTGGGCACGCGGATGATGCGCTTGCACTCCGGGCATGGCGACTTCTTGCCGGCCAGGTCCAGCGGCAGCTTCAACTGGGCATCGCAGAAATCGCATGTGAAATCGATGGTCCCGCTGGGCTTGGGGGCGGCCTTCGCTTCCTCGGCCTTCTTCTTGTTGTCCTCCTCCGCGAGCGCGGCGGCGGCGAGCGCTTCCACCTCCTCGGGCCGAAGCTGCGGCGCTGGCGGTGCCGCTGCCGGCTGGGTCGCCGGTTGCGCCGCCGGGACGATGACAGGCTTCTTGCACGCTGGACAGGCCACGCGCTTGCCGCCCAGGTGGTCCTTGACCACCAGGCCCTTCTGACAGCTTGTGCACTTGAAGCGAATCGGCATTTGCAGTGTGTCCGGTGCTCGTCGGTTTCGGGTCCCCGCCTGCGGTTTCGCGCGCTGCGTCACAAGCCGAATCGTTGCGACTTCGACGCCCAAGTGACATTGTAATGCATGCCAGAAAACTTGAATAGTTGCTGCAGTGGTCGCCACATTCGGATCTGTGAAGTCGCACGGAAAGCGCTATGGATCTCTGGCGCGGCGCTTCGCCTCTTTGCAATACTGCCGGGCCAACCCACCCAAGTCCATCGAATCGCGAAAGCAGCCTGCAGCAATCGTGACTTTGCCCTTGCGATTAAGCACTTCCTCAGAAAGATGCTCAAGCATCGAACTCTTCATTAGCCGCAGGGTCATGAGCGCGTAAGCCACAACCAGTTGCTGGGGTGCGGTCAGGAGAGCCACGAGGGCATCATGGAACTGGGGATACTCACGGGCAATTTGCTCTGCGACCAAAAGAGCTTCTGGAAGTTGAGCCGACCGCGTCGGGGTAGTGTGCAGAACTTGCGCCCTCTCCCAAAGGCGGACGGCACGATCCAGAACGGCTTCTTCGTCAACCACGAAACACCATGACGTCAACGATTGACTGGCATCGTGCGCGAAACCGCAAGCGGATAAGGCTATCCCTGCAAGACTGGCAATCTTAGCCTGCCGTCCTCGGCTTCCTCTGCCGCGGCCTTTCGGCCCTGGCTGATCGTCGGCGTGCCCACCTTCAACGTGCCCTTGGCCGCCTCTTCTTTTTCCCAGGCATCGACCTCTTCCACGAGGGCATCGACCATCTCGTGCTCGAGGACGTTGCGGATGATCTCGCCACGCTTGAAGATGACACCCTTGCCCTTGCCGGCGGCGATGCCGAGGTCGGCTTCGCGGGCCTCGCCGGGACCATTGACGATGCAGCCCAGCACGCTGATCTTCACAGCCGTCTTGCGCTTTCCCAGCCGCGACGTCAGCTCATCCATGATCTTGACCAGGTCGATCTCCAGCCGGCCGCAGGTCGGGCAGGCGATCAGCTCCGGCTTGCGGACGCGGCGCTGCGTGGCTTGCAGGATGTCGAACGCCGCCTGGATCTCGACTTCCTTCGGCGCCAGCAGGCTGACGCGGATGGTGTCGCCGATGCCGTCGAGCAGGATCGGCGCCAGCCCAGCCGCCGACTTGGTGATCGCGTAGGGCGGCTGACCCGCCTCGGTGATGCCGATGTGCGTCGGGTAATCCGCCTGCTTGGCGTAGAGGCGATAGGCCTCGATGGCGGTGATGATGTCGCTGGACTTCAGTGACACGATGATGTCGCGGTAGCCTTCGCTCTCGGCGATCTCGAGGTAGCGGAGGGCGCTCTCCACCATGGCCGGCGGGCAGGGAAAGCCGTGCTTTTCGACCAGTTCGCGTTCGAGGCTGCCGGCGTTGACGCCGATGCGCATGGGGATGCCCTTGTCGCGGGCCTTGCGGATGACCTGGCGATAGCGGTCGTAGCCGCCGATGTTGCCGGGATTGATGCGGATCTTGTCCACGGGATGGTCGAGCGCCGCCAGGGCCATCTTGTAGTCGAAGTGGATGTCGCAGATGAGCGGCACGTGCATGCGCTTCTTGATCTCGGAGAGCACGGCGGCGTCCTTGGCCTTGGGCACGGTGACGCGGATGATCTCGCAGCCGGCCTCCTCCATGCGCGCGATCTCGGCCAGCGTGGCCTCCAGGTCGAAGGTATCGGTCGTGGTCATCGACTGCACCCAGATCGGGTTGTCGCCGCCAACGACCTTGTCGCCGACCGGAACCTCGCGCGTCTTGTGTCGCTGGAAATGATGCTTGTAGGCCATCGGAACTCCGAAAACAGTGTTCAGTTTTCAGTGTTCAGTTTTCAGCAATGCCATAACCGAACGCGAAAACTCTCTGGTCCTAGTTTCTTGTTTTCGCTGCGCCGCGTCAAGGCGGACAGGAATCGCCAGCTCGTGTGGTTCGTGTATCGTTGACCATGGCACACTAACCGTTAGAATGAGCCACAATTCACACCTGAATGCGTCCCGAACCGGCGGGACAGACTCGGGAGTGTTGCGATGGCAGAATCCATTCGTTGCAGCTGTCCCCGTTGTGCAACTCGCTTGACTGTCAAACAAGCTGGAACGGCGGGCAAACGAATCAAATGCCCCAAGTGCCTCAAGCCATTCGTGATTGAAGAGATGGCGGATGAAGACGAAGAAACCGATCGCACCGCTCGCCGGTCGCTGCCCCGAGATCATGACGAAGTCGAGCGTGAGAGCCCCAAGAAACGCAGGATGCGCCGGGATGACGACGATCCAGACGATGGCTACGGTCTGGAAACCGAGGAGGCGCCGAAAGAGGTAGCGCCCAGGATCCGGACCAAGGTGCGAAAGAAGGCTCGTCGCGAAGAGGACGTGCCGGTGCGGCTGCCCTGGCGATTGCTCAGCGGCGTAGTCGGTGCGGCATTTGGAGCGCTGGGAGGATTCTTGGGCTTGCTGGTCGGCGATTTGAGAGGCGATGTCCTGGGGTTCGCTATTGGTGGGGCGGTGGCGGGAGCTATTCTTGGTGGGCCGCTAGGAGTCGTTTATGGTCTTTCCAAGGGCAAAACTGGGGCGGCACTGCTGACAGGTCCATTGGTTGGCTTGTTCGTGGTTGGGCTGGCCGGAGCTGGAATCGGCGCCCTCGCCAAGGAAAAAGGCGGCTTTTCTTCCTCCGTCTGGTTGATCGCTTGGCCGGTCATCGGCACGATGTTCGGCATTTTCCTTGAAGTCATTTTCGATGAACCACCTCAGTACCGTATGCGCGCGATCAACGAAGAAGACGACCGACCGGCTTCGGGCAAGCAAGGCCGCCGATCCAGAAAAAAAGGGCGAGTGATTGGCCTGGCGCCCTTGCTGATTCTGGGCCCGCCGATGGTCGTTTCTCTCGTCCTGTCCCCGTTATTCCCGTGGGCGGCCATGACGGCAGTGTCTACGGGACTCTGGGCCGGCATCTTGGGGTTTGTGATGTCCTATCGCCTGTTCAAGAAGAAGGGCCTCGATGACGAAATGGACGACGCCATGCACGATCGAAGCTTCCTGGAGACTTTTGGCATTGCCGCCGTCATTGGAGGCATCGTCGCCGAGCGCGCCCATCGGGGGAACAATCCGGCGCCGGCGCCGGCAGTCGTTCAGCAGCCAAACCCGGGACCTGGAGTTGTCGAGCAGCCCACGCCACAACCTGGTCAACGCCCCGAAGACAATGCGCCGGCGGTACCGCGGCTCACCGGTGACCGGCAAATCGACGTATTGCTCGCCCAGCTTGGTGACGAAAAACAACCGATCAACCGCATGGCGGCGGCCAACACATTCGGTCGCATGCAGCCCAACGAACACCGCGCCGTCGTCGCAGAGAAGTTGGCCGAGGTTGTGGTAGGCGCCAATGAATTCGGTCGCGGCGAGGCCGCCCGGGCCCTCATCATTTGGGCCACTCCCAAGCAGATTCCTACATTGATCCGTGGCCTGCGCAACGCCGGCGTCCGCAACGCCATGGGCAAGTCGCTGCGGACGGTGGGCTCGGCAGCCGAAAACGACGTGCTGCAACTCCTTGGCGACCAGGATATCGGCATCCGCCGTGAAGCCGTCGAGATTCTCAAGGACATCGGCACACGACAGAGCCTGCCCGCTCTGCAAGACCTGATCGATCGCAATGACTTTTTTACCCGGCAGCCTGCTCGCGAAGCCATCGCCGCCATCCAGGCCCGGGCTGGAACATGATGCTTGACTCAGCTTTCACCCCAACCACCGCTGCTTGATGCACAATCCGACATCCACCACCCGCGGACAATGGCTGGCACTGACGGCGGCGCTCCTGGGCTGGATGTTCGACGGCTTCGAGATGGGGCTGTTCCCCGTCGTAGCCCGGCGGGCCATTCGCGACCTGCTCGGCAACGTCGGTGAAGACGAGGTCGGCAAGTGGATGGGGCTGGCCACGGCCTGCTTCCTGGTCGGGGCCGCCTCCGGCGGCGTGCTGTTCGGCTGGCTCGGCGACCGTCTGGGCCGGGTGCGGGCCATGACGCTCAGCGTGGTCATGTACTCGCTGTTCACCGGGCTGTGTGCCTTCGCCCAGTCGCCTGCCCAGGTGGCGGCCCTGCGCTTCATCTCGGCACTGGGCATGGGGGGCGAATGGGCTCTGGGCGTGGCCCTGGTGATGGAGATCTGGCCGGACAAGTCACGCGCCTTCCTGGCCGGGTTGATCGGCGCGGCGGCCAACGTCGGCTTCCTACTCGTGTTTGCAATGGGAGGGTTGCTCGCCGGCATGCACTGGCGCTGGCAGATCGGCATGGGCGCCGTCCCCGCGCTGCTGGCATTCTTCATCCGCATTTTCGTGCCCGAGTCGCAGCGCTGGCAAGAGGAGAGCCGGCAAGGCCGAGCATCGCACTGGAACCCGCGCGACCTGGGAGGCGTGGGCGTAGGCGTCGTAGGCGTCTTGTGCCTCATCTTCTTGTGGGCCACCGAGATGGAATTGTGGCTGCGCATCGTCGGCTCGGTGCTGGTGCTGACCGTCTCCACGCTGGGCTTTCTGTTTCCGGTCTTTCGCTACCTGCAACGCATGCGCGACAGCGGCTTTCTCGGCGTGGGCTTGAGCAAGCCGATTGGCAGGATGCTTCTGGGCGCTGGCCTGAGCGGCATCCCGCTCATGGTGACGTGGGCCTCGACACAATGGGGGCCGCTCTGGGCCGAGCAGCTGGCCGGCAGCGCCGTGCCGCGCGCCAACGCCTATACCGGCATGGTCGGCTCTGTTGGCGCCGTTATCGGCACGCTGATCGGCGCCTACCTCGGCAATGCCCTCGGCCGACGGATCACCTATTTCCTGCTGTGCATCGCCGCCCTCGGCTCCTCCTGGCTTTTCTTCAAGGGCAACGAGATCTTCGACGGGATGTTCCTGGCGTCCTTCCTGCTCGTGGGCGTGACGACGGCGGCCTTCTACGGCTGGCTGCCGCTGTACCTGCCGGAACTGTTCGCGTCCGGCATGCGGGCAACGGGCCAGGGCTTCAGCTACAACTTTGGCCGCATTCTCGCCGCCGTCGGCGCCCTGCAAACCGGCTATCTGATGCAGGACGTCTTCGATAGCAGCTACCCGCTGGCCTGCTCGACCATGAGCCTCGTTTACATCGCCGGCATGGCGCTCATCTGGCTGGCGCCGGAGACCAAGGGACAACCGCTACCGGAGTAGCCGACGCCGCTCACGTCACGCGCAGTCCGAGTCGCTGCCGGGTCTCGACGCGCGCCCGCTCGGCAAGCCGGATGGCAGTCTTGGCCTTGCGGGCGTTGGCGTGGAAACCGGGGTAACGGTATTCGACGGCAAAGCGCGACAGGGCCCGAAGTCCAGGACGCACCTTCGTCAAAGTCGCGTCGCACGGTAGCAGCAGCTTGAGCAAGTCGTCGAGTTCGTGGATTCTTGGGACAGGCAATCCCCATTCTTGCAGCAGGGCCTTGAAGAACTTCTCGACCGCTTGCTGACAGTGAAAGCAAACTTCATCGTGAAACGGCGGGTGAATGGTTGACAGTTTTTTGGCGGCGCGCAGATCGCTTTCGGCTTTGCGAATCCATGGTCGCGTTAGCTTTTTCATGCAGCACCTTACCGTTTGCAACAATCTCACGCAAGAACCAATCACCCTCAGCCAACCGCCATTGCAGATTTTTCGGCGCGCGCACGATCAGGTCGACGGGGAATGAACAATCGATCTTGGTCAGAATCCGCACCGCCTGGTCGAGCTCGTCGCGGGCCGGCATGACGACGAGAATGTCGACGTCGCTATCCTTGTGCGGCTTGCCGTTAGCGTAGGATCCGAACAGGATGATGCGTTCGGGCTGGAAGCGCTCGGCGATCTGCCGTGCAAAATCTTTAATGACGGCGCGCGGCACCAGCTTGCCGTATTGCCAGCGAAACCCGGACGACGCTCGCGCTTGTTTCTTGCCCGCCATGCCTCCATGCTACGCGACCGCTGCGCAGCGGACAACAGCAGGGTCCCGACCGGAACGCGGCGGGCGGCCGCCGGCGGCTTGTCCCGAGCGGCCGTTGCCGCGCTGATCTGATACGCTTTCTAGAGCGAGGCCAGCATGAAACAGCTCACCATTGTCGTCAAGCCTTTTCGAGCCGAAGCGGTGCTGAAGGTGATTGCCGACCTGAAGGTGACGGCCTGCGTCGTCCGCGAGGCCAAGGGCTACAGCAGACAGAAGGGCTATCTGGACCGGTACGCCGGCAGCGAGTACAGCCTGGCTTTCCTGCCCAAGGTTGAGATCAGCGCGTGGGTGAGCCCCGAACGCGCCGACGAAGTGGCCGAGCACATCGTCCGCGCTGCCCGCACCGGCCGCATCGGCGACGGCAAGGTGTTCATCGTGAACGCCGCCTGGCCAGGTGTCCTGGAGTTCTGACGCTGTGTCACTTGCATGGATCCTGGAGAGAACGCATGAGCGCGCGTGGCAATCGACGGCACTTTGGCAAGCAGGTGGCGTGTCTGGCGGCAGGGGCGTTGGCCGGCGAGACCGGCAGTGCAGCCGCGGCACAGCCGAAGCCGGACGCGCGGAGCGCTGCACTGCAGGCGCTGACGGACCTCGTCCGCTCCCGCCATGGCGCCCATCTGAGCGAGGAACAGCTGCAACACGTCCGGCGGAAGATCGCCGGCAGTCTCCTCATGGCCGATGCCCTGAAACGCACGCGCCTGGACAACGGCGATGAACCCGACTTCGTCTTTCAGGCGGAATGACCATGCTGCTCACTCGCCTGCCGGCAACGTTTCGCGAGGGGCAGGGTCCTAATCCTTCGCGCTCACCTCGCGAATGAATGCCCGCGCTTCGGCGATCACATAGTCAGTGATGCCCATGTGTCCCTTGTCGGTGGAATGAAGAAACTTGTGCTGGGCCTCGGCCTTCTTGAGGGCGGCAACCATGTCGAAGGCTTGCTTCACCGGGACGGACCTGTCATTGTCCGCGTGGATGATGAGCAGCGGCTTGCTCTTTGCCGTGACGTGATTGATCGGCGAAGCCAGCTTGCGCGCCACCGCCAGGTCGGTCCCGGGCGGGGCCCAGAGCTTGCCCCAGTCGAGCGTGGGCAACTCGTAGCAGGCGGCCACGCTGATGGCGGCGCGGAACGTGTGCGGCTGATCCTTCCAGCCGCCGGTCCGCGGGTACGGGCCGTCGCCCAGCGTCGCTGCCAGCGACACCAGATGCCCGCCCGCCGACTGGCCGATCAAGAATATCCGCTTCGTGTCGATGCGATACTGTCTGGCGTGCGCATGTAGCCAGCGCAGGGCACAGAGCATGTCCTGGTAGCAAGCCGGCGCGGGCGTGCAACCGGCGAGGCGGTAATCGATGGACATGGCGAAGAAGCCGACCTGCGCCCAGGGCGCGACCTTGATGGTGCTGGCGTCGAGGCGATGCCCGCCGACCCAGCGGCCGCCGTGCACTGCAAGAACTGCCGGGAACGGTCCATCCCCTTCCGGATAGGCGATGTCCGCCAGCAAGCCCGCGCCATGCACGTTGCCGTAGACGACATCGTTCTTGACGACAATCTTGCGATCATCGCCGCCGACAGAAAGGGCCGCTGGCGCCATCCACGCAAGCGCAATCCACATGGACAGGTTCCTCATGTTCATTCTCCTTGACTGGCCTGCTCAAGCCGGGTTCCTGGAGATGATACGAGGCCGGCCACGACGGTAACAGAATTCGCAAGAATTCCGACGCGTCAATGATTCAGGATGAATTCGTTGCTGTTGAGGATGGCCCAGAACAGGTCCTGATAAAAGGCGGAGACGAAGGCCGACGGGTCCCGGATCTTGGTCTGCGACAGCACGACGGACCGGCGGTCCTGGATCTTGTCCAGCTCGTCGCGTGTGGGCGGGCGATTGAGCGCCGCCAGGAAGAGATCGCTGATGGCCTCACGGATCGCCAGCCGCGAGTGAGCCCGGTTCTTCAGCACGGTCGCCACGGTGCCGTGCTTCTTGTCGGTGATGGCTTCGTCGATTTCCTTGCCGTGCATCAGCAGCAGCGCCTGCACGACCGTGCCGCTGAAGCTGCGCTCGTTGCCCTCGTCGTCGCCGAAATTGTCGATGAGCTTGTCCAGCCACTCCTCGCTCAGCTTGGCCTTGCGATCCTCGACCTGTCCAGCCCTGGCCTGGGTCGCGATCATGAGCGACTCGAAAAGCTGCTCGGGCGACATGGGCTTGAGCAGCATGCGTGCGAAGTATGCCTCGTCCTCCGGCTTGTCGTTGCTCGGGTTGGCGATGCTGGACAGGTGGTAGGGCCGGCTATTGCAGATCCAGCGGATCAATTCCTTCGGGTTGTGTCCGTACCTGTGGGCCCAGTCACCGGCCAGCCGATCCAGTAGAACCGGATGGGACAGCGGGTTATGCTCACCGAAGTCGTCCACGGCATCCTTGCTGAAGCCGCGTCCGAAGAAGTGTGCCCACATGCGGTTGACATGAGCCCTGGCGAAATCCGGACTGCGCGTGATCCGGTCGGCCAGGGCCTGACGGCGCGTCTGGCCGGGCTTGCGGACCATCTTGCGGCCGTCGAGAAACGTCGGATCGATATACAGCAACACACCGCTGCGGCGCTCGTACGGGACGAGCGAGCGCGGATTGAGGTTGGCGTTGTCGCGGATTTCATGCTGGCGCGCGGCAAGATTGTTTTGCCGGGTCACGCCCGGCCGCCCCTGCGGCGCTTCCACCTGCCGCAAGAAGGCGTTCAAGCCCCAGAACTGGTGCTGGCCCATCTCCTCGTTGAACGGATGGTCGTGACATTGCACGCACTGCGTGCGAATGCCGAGGAACAGGCGCGTGACCCGCGAGGTCAGGGGCACCATGTCGTAACCTTCACCATCGACGCTGCTCTCCTTGACGAGTTCGCCGAGGTGCGCCAGCGTGAAATTGACCGCGCCGTTCTCGTTGGTTCGGCCCGTCGCCGTCAAGATCTCCGCCACGATGCGATCCCAGGCGGGAACATGGTCCTTGCTCTCCGTCAGCTTGTCCTCCAGCCAGACGCGCATCTGATCCTGATGGAGCTTGTCGGCCCCCCGGCGCGTGAGCAGCAGGATGGTCCAGTGATTGGCCCAGTAGGTGGCGTACTCAGGCATGGCCAGCAAGCGTTCGATGAGGCGCGAGCGCCGTTCACGCGCCGGATCCTTCAGGTATTGCTCGATCTCCGGAACGGTGGCGATGCGGCCGATGATGTCCAGCGTTGCCCGCCGGATGAACTCATGATCGCTGCAGCGCTGTGACGGCTCGATCTTGTTCTCTTGCCAGGCTTTCGCGATGGCGTCATTGATAAGGGCGACCTGTTCGGCGCCGACGCCGTCCGCCAGGATATCGGCCGGCGGCGGCTCCTGCGTGGGAGCCTTGGTTTGTGCCGGCAAGTTGTGACCTGCATGAAGCAGGAGGAAAGAGAAGCAGGCCAGAATTGCCAGTGGCCGCGCATGCCTGCCCAACCGTGACGCTTTCATCGCACGATCTCCTGGGAGGCACCGCAGTCGCTTTTATAGCCGCCGGCTGGGCGGAAGGAAAGCACGGCTAGCGGACCGTCAACGTGTAGTTTCCCGTGGCCCGTGCAGCATAGCTGGTGACGATGATTCGGTACCAGCCGTCTTCCTGGCACGGGAAGACGATGCGGGCGTTGAGCCGGCCACCGCTGTCGTCGTCCTGGCGGAGTTGCCGGCCGCGGGCATCTTCCAGCCGGAGATAGTTGTCCCACGGAGATTGCAGGTCGATGGTGTACGTCTGGCCTTTCTTCATGCGATAGGTATGGACGACCTGGTAGTGCTGCGTGCGAACACGGTCGAACGGATCGCCGGCGGTCAGGACGCCTTGCACCTTGAATTCCTTGCGGTCGGCATCGGCGCGGATCTGCTCACGGGCAGCGGCGGCGATGGCCCGCACGTTGCCGTCGTCATCTTTCTCGGCCCTGGCCAGCGCGTCGAGGGCGGCCTTGGCGTCCGGGCCGATGTTGCCCAGGGCACGAGCGGCCACCATCCGCGCCCGCGGCGACTTGTCCTCGAGGGCCTTGACCAGTTCCTCGACTGCGTCCTTGGCCGGTGGACCGACCATCGCCAGCATTTGCAGGAACGTCTGCCGCAGCGCCGGCGCTTCCTCCTTCCTGAGCAGGCCGATGACCTCGCCGACGGAATCGGGGCCGACCTGGTAAACGATCTGGGCGGCCTGGTCATGCAGATTCGTGTGCTTGCCGCGCAGCACTTTCAGCATGGCCGGCAACAGCGTCTTGCCGTCGGCGCCGACGGCGCGCAGCGTGCTGAGGGCCTGCGTGCGGACGCTGCCGTCGGCATCGTCCAGAGCGTCGATCAGGGCTGGTGTCGCCTGGCTTGCTTTCACGCCGTAGCGGCTGATGTTCTGGGCTGCCTGCAAGCGCACGCTGGCAATCTCATTCTTCAGCCCGGCCACAAAGATCGGCAGTACGACGTCGGCCTGCAAGCCGCGCGAGGACAGAGCATGGGCCGCCTGCATCTTGAGCGCTTCATCTTTTGCTTTCAATCCTTCCACCAGGATCGGTTCCGCCAAAGCTAGCTCCATGCCCAGCGCGGTCATGAGGCTGGCGGTGTTGATGCGCACCCTGGCATCCGGATTGGCGAGTGCCTTCTTGAGCCCGGGAGCCGGATCGACGCCAAGATTGCGTAGCGTGTAGAACGCCTGCTGGCGCACTTGCGGATCGATGTCGGTCAGCAGCGCGCTGACATATGGCTCGGCCTGCTTGGCGGCCGGGCCCAGGTTCTGGATCGATGACAGAGCGTTACGACGCACCTGGAAGTCCTTGTCCCTGGTGGCGAACCCCAGGCCGATGGCCACCATCTTGTCGTTGACGGGGATGGTGCCGAGCATGAGCGCCGCCGACCGCCGGACATCGACGTGCGTATTGCCGAGCAGATCGACCAGAGCCGGGACAGCGGTCGCGCCCATGAGTTGCAAGCCGCGCAAGGCGACCGCGCGGACCTTCTCGTCATCGTCGCCTGCGGCCGTCTGCAAGGCAGGCAGCGCCGGCGCGCCGATGGCCGACAACGCCTGCGCGGCGATTTGGGCCGTGGCGTTGTCATCGCGAAGAAGTTGCTTCAACTCCGGAATGGCTGCCCTGGCGTCGCCGCCGATTTGACCCAGGGTCTGGATCGCCCGATGACGAGCGGCGACGTTCTTGGTGTCAATGGCCAGGATGAGGTCGGCGACGGCCGGCTTGCCGAGTCGCGCCAGGGCGGCGCCGGCGGCCTGGCGCACGTCAACATTGTCATCCGCCAGGATGCCGACCAGCGTGCCGACGACTTCGCCGGGATCCGGATCGATGCGACCCAGAGCGTAGGCGGCCTTGCGCCGCACTCCCGGAGATTCATCTTTCAGGGCGGCGATCACAAGTTTGGCGGCGCTCTTGGCCGGCGGGCCGACAAACGCCAGCCCCCAGACGGCGTAGAAGCGCTGGTCGACGTCCTTGGACTCGAGCGCCTTGCTCAGCGGCTTGACCGCTGCTGCGCCGATCTTGCCGGCGGTCATCGCCGCCTGCAGACGCACATCTTCATTCTTGGTCGCCAGCGTGCCCACGACGGCCACTGCCGCATCGGCCGCCTTGACGCCCAGCGCTTCCAGGTCTTGCAGTGCCTTCAGCTTTTCCTTCTCGCCCTTGTCGAGGTCGGCGATCAGGTCCTGAACGGAACGTGTCCCTGCTTGCGCCTGGAGCTTGCCGGCCTGGAACAGCCAGGCAAGGAGCAAGGTGGCAACGAGCAAGGTGGAGAGCATCAGCGTCCGAAACATGATCTGGTTCCTTCGAATAATGATGGTGCGCGGACTTGCATCTCTTCCAAGACGAGTTATAGGCGGAATTGGTTTGGCGGAGAAGGCCACGGGGGCGACGGAACCGCGGGTGTTAACCGGCTGCGCCGGCAGCCGCTCCGTACCCGTAGCGCTCGATGACCTTTCCCCAGCGGCGTGTGATGAGCTGCCGCTGCTCCGGCGTGAGCTGGTAGCGATTGGTTTCGTAGCCCTTGATCGTGGACAGGTATTTCTCGAGGCGTGGCAGATAGTCGTCGAAGCCGCCCAGGTTGAGATGCTCGTAGAGCCGGCGCAACTCGTTGACGGGGTCGCGGACCAGGTCCTCGTAGCGCAGTTCGTAGAGGCGCGACGGCTCGACCAGGTTGCGCGTCGCTTCCAGCCTGTCATACATGTGCGTGAACGTGGACAGCACCTGCTCTTCCAGGCCGGCATTGGTCGGCTTCTGCAAGCCGTGCGTGCGATACAGCGTCTTCCAGAGATTGACCGTGGACGGATAGACCACGTAGGGATCGCGGACGATGTGGACGAATAGCGCTCCCGGAAACAGATCCTTGAGCGTCTTGATGCGGCAGGTGTGCGGCGGCGACTTCAGAACGAGTCGCGTCTCCGGCTTGCGAAACGTGATCTGCTGCAGCAGTTCCTTGAACGTCTTCTTCCAGCTGCGCAAGGCCGGCGCCGACACGTTCTCCAGATCGTAGAACTCCTGGCATTGCGGAGGGCGATTGGGGAAGGCAACGGTCAGGTACGGCGATGGCTGGCCGAGCATGCACAGGGCGAACTCCTCTTCCTGCGGCCTGTCGAAGCCGGCCTTCATGTTGTCCATCGGCCGTTGCGCCGGCACCAGGAACCAGAAAAGCTTCGACAGCACCGGCTCCGAGATCACGAAGTGATTGGGCGCCAGACACTCATACGTCGTCGGATAGGCGTGTCGCTCGTCCTGGCTCAGGAACTCGTGGAGAAGCGTGGTCCCGGTCCGCCAGTGACCGATGATGAACAGCGGCGGGTGCTTGATGACGGTCTTGCGGATACGCCGACCGTACATCGCCTCCTGCAGGAAGCGTCCGATGGTGTGCCAGAAGCTGATGTATGTGATGCACAAGGCGATGGGGATGCACGACCAGTGTACGGCGAAGCGATTGCGGAAGAGCAGCTTCATCCAGGCGAAGAAATCGCAACCCTCCCAGATGCGCGGCGCCCATTCGCGCTTCTTGGCCGGCGCTTTCTCGGCCGGCTTGCCCGGAGCAACTGGCGGCGTTTGCTTTTCCGCAGTGGCAGCTAGCATTCCATTTACCCTGGAGCCGCGCACGAAGTAAGCGGCACTGGTGTCCTTGGTCGAGGCAACACGCGTGCCGCTGACTTCGTGCGCGGCATCCGCGTGCTCGCTTCCCCGGAACCTACCATTTTGCGGCGGTATTCCTGGGGTTTCAAGGGCTCGCACGGCCGGCGAACGTTGTCCCGGCAGCAAATCCGTCATGGCGGCCTGCTTTTCCGGTCAAATCGCGACAATCGGCCGCCAATCCCGTGCCGGCGACGACTCGAGAGGGGTATAATACACCAGAGGGCCGCCCTTCTATGGCCGTGCTCCCAAGTCATTCCGGGGCGGCCCTCCAACAGGCGCGGCGTGGAGCAGTGGTAGCTCGCCAGGCTCATAACCTGGAGGCCGTGGGTTCGAATCCCACCGCCGCAATTTCTCCCACCCCCACCTTCTTATTCCCCGCCAAGCAGGAATAGCCGTTTGCGCGCGGCGTCGTCGAGCGGACCACCGTATTCGCAGGCCTCGAAGGCTTCGGCGTACGCGACTTTCTGGCCGTGCTCGCGTCCGTAATCGGCGATGAGCATATCACGATAGCGGTCTGCACGTTTCTGCAAACGCGCGCGTACCTGCCGGCCGAGCCAGGTCTTGCGCTCGGCCTCGCCGGCAGGGACCTCGGACTCGTTGCCCTGGTTATAGGGCAGCCACTCGTAGAACTGCGATGTGTGGCAATGCAGCATGTCCACGATCTTGTCGAGCACTTGGTCCAAGTCGATGACGACGGCGGGCTGAAAGGGATACGGCTTCTGAAAATCGTCCGGCAGATAGGCAATGACCGGGTCGCGGTTCAGGTGCGGCACCTCGGGCGCCACGGCCGGCACCGTCACCATGTACGCCGCATCCTGGACAAGCTGGCTGGCGTAGCGGTGGTCGGGATGATAGTCGTTGGGCCGATGCGTCAACACCAGATCAGGGCGAAAGGAGCGAATCAGCCGGATGAGCAGGCGGCGATTGTCGAGTGTGGGCTGTAGCTCGCCGTCGTGGATGTCGCAGACCTCGTAGGAGGCGCCGATGACGGCGCCGGCAGCCAGTGCCTCCAGCTTTCGCCGCCGCGCCAGCGCTTCTCCCGGCTGGCTGTGATGCCCGGCGTCGCCGTTCGTGAGGCTGACCATGTGCACGACGTGGCCGGCCATGCGGTAAAGCGCTGCCAGCCCGCCGGCCGCGTAATCCGCATCGTCGGGATGGGCGCCGATGATCAGCAGTCGCAACGGCTCGGACATGAAGGATCATTGTAGGGCCGGCGTCTGCCCTGGCTAACCGCCCGCCGCGCGCAAGCAGAAGCCGCCGTCCACCAGCAACGCCGCCCCGGTGATGTAGTCGGCGTCGGCGGAGCAGAGGAAGGCGGCGGCCTTGCCGATGTCCTGGGGCGTGCCCAGCCGGCCCCACGGCAGCTTCGGGCCCTCCTTTCGGATGGCGTCGTCGCCGAAGGTTGCGTGCTCACCAGGCGTGTCGATCCAGCCGGGCTCGATGACATTGACGTTGATGCGGTGCGGCAACAGCTCGGCGGCGATCGTGAACGCCATGTGGTTCAGCCCGCTCTTGCCGGCGTTGTAGGCGACGCTCTGGACATAAGGGATGCGGGCATGGACGCTGGAGATGAAGACGATCTTGCCGCCGCCGCCGCGTTCGACCATGTGCCGGGCCACGAGCTGGGCCATGTGAAAGCCGCCGAAGAGCGTCCCGTGCAGCACGCGCTCAAAGGTCTCCGGATCGTAGTCGAGAAGCGGCGCTCGCCGGGAAAAGGCGGGATTGCTGATGAAGATGTCGATGCGGCCCAGTTCCGCGACGGCGCGAGCGACGGTGTTCTCGCATGATGGCCTGGCGAAAACGTCGCCGTCGATCAGCGCCGCCGACCGGCCCAGCGCGCGAATCTCGGCCACGGTCGCCTCGGCCTGCGGCGTGCGCTCGCGGTCATTGACGGCGACATCGGCGCCGGCCCTGGCCAACTCCAGCGCGCAGCCGCGGCCGATGCCGCGCGCGGCGCCCGTCACCAGTGCTTTCTTGCCGGCTAGCTTCATGACAGCCTCGTAGCGGAATTCGCAAGAACGCCGACAAAACGTCCGCCGTCCGCCGCCGGAACTCTTGCGAGTTCCGCTACAGTGCCTTCACTTCGCCGGCGAATAGTCCGTCGGGTTCAGAAACACAGACTCGATCCGCGCGACGATGGGACCGTCTTTCTCGGAATCGGCCTTGGCCTTTTGCCAGACGGGATCGTTGCGAAACGCATCCCAGCTCCTGTCGGCGGCGGCCCGGTCCGGATAGGCCAGGATGTAGACCAGCCGATCCTCGGGTGCATCCGCCGGCGTCCAGAAGCCGACGAGCGTCATGCCGTGCTTCGCGAACAGCTTGCAGGTGTGGTCGCGGAAGCGGGTATGCATGGCCGGCATCCGGCCGGGGCAAGCGTAATAGGTCCTCATCTCGAAGATGCGCTGACTCAATGGGGCCTCCTCAAAAGTAGCCGAGCAGAAGACAAGCGTGACACAAGCACGCTTGGCGGTTTCGCGCAAGTGCTCGCGTGCGATCGAGCGTTTGAAACCGCCAAGCGAGCTTCCAAGGACGCTTGTCCGCGCCACACGCTCACGCCAGGATCTCGCGGACAATCTCGCCATGCACATCGGTGAGCCGCATGTCGCGGCCGCCGAAGCGGAAGGTGAGGCGAGTGTGATCAACGCCGAGCAGGTGCAGCATGGTGGCGTGCAGGTCGTGGATCTCGACGCGGTGCTGCACGACCTTGTAGCCCCACTCGTCGGTCTCGCCGTGGGCCATGCCGCCCTTGACGCCGCCGCCGGCCATCCAGATCGTGAAGCCGAACGGATTGTGGTCGCGGCCATCGGAACCCTGGGCGAACGGCGTCCGGCCGAACTCGCCGGCGAAGACGACGAGCGTCGTCTCCAGCAGTCCGCGCGACTTCAAGTCACGCAGCAAAGCTGCGATGGGCTGGTCCACGGCGCGGGCGTTATTCTCGTGGCCGACGCGCAGGCCGCTGTGCTGGTCCCAGCGGTCGCCGGGCACGCGCGGACACGTCAGTTCGACGAAGCGGGCGCCGCGCTCGATGAGCCGGCGCGCGATGAGGCACTGGGCGGCGAAGGTGCGCGTGTGCTCGTAGCCGGCATCCAGGCCGTAGAGCCGGCGCGTGGCCTGGCTCTCGCCGCGCGTCTCCATCAGTTCCGGGACGGCCGTTTGCATGCGATACGCCGTCTCGTAGTTGGCGATGGCGGATTCGATCTCGTCGGCATTGCCGGTGCGGGCCAGCATGCCGCGATCGAGTTGCCTCAGCAGATCGAGCTTGCCGCGCTGCAGTTCGTCGGAGGCCTCGCGCCGGCGGATGTTGGCGACCGGCGGATCGGCGGGCCGGAAGACGGAACCCTGATACGCCGCCGGCAGGAAGCCGCTGTTGAAGTTGTCCAGCCCGCCGGGCGGAATCAGCCCGCCGTTGAGGACGATGAAGCCGGGCAGGTTGCGATTCTCGCTGCCCAGGCCGTAGCTGAACCACGCCCCCATGCTCGGCCGGCCTTGTACGCCCGTCCCCGTGTGCAGAAAATAGTTGGCACTCGTGTGCTCCGGAAACTTCGAGACCATCGAGCGGACCATGCACAGGTCGTCGGCGCAGCCGGCCAGGTGCGGAAACAGGTCGCTGATCCAGAGGCCTGATTGGCCGCATTGCCGGAAGCGCCACGGCGACGCCATGACCCGGCCGATGCTGTTGAACTGCGTCGGCTCCACCCGAAAGACCGCATGCGGATCCTGCCCATGATAGCGTGCCAGCAAGGGCTTGTAATCGAAGGTGTCCACCTGCGACGGCCCGCCGTCCATGTACAGAAAGATCACATTGCGGGCCCGCGGTGGATGATGCAGCGTGCGCAAGTGCGCTCCCGCCGCTGGCTGGCTCGGCGCATCCTCCGCCATGAGCGCGGCCAGGGCAACCATGCCGAAGCCATTGGCGCATGACAGGAGCATGTCGCGGCGCGTGAGAGGCGTGATGAAGCGGCGGCAGTGCATTTGGATTGTCCGGGGTCAGCTAGTCCCTGTTGAGTATAGCAAAAGCGCGCTGTTCAGTGGGCCGCCCTAGCGAGACATGGCGGGCATCGAGGCGTAAACCCCACGCCACTGCTAGCGGGCACGACACGGCGGGCTTACGCCGCGCCGCTCGCCAGCCTCAGGCCAGTATCTCGCGAATCGCCCTTCCGCCGTGGGCCACCGGGATTGGCCGGCCGGAGCGGTCGCTGATGGGCATCTCCGGGTCGATGCCGAGGCATTCGTAGATGGTGGCGCAGATGTCGCTGGTGCTGACGGGGCGGTCCTTGACGTAAGCGGCCTGGGCGTCGGACTCGCCGTAGACGGTGCCGCCGCGGATGCCGCCGCCGGCGAAGAACATGGAGTAGCAGTAGGTCCAGTGGTCGCGGCCGCCGCTGCCGTTGATGCGCGGCGTGCGGCCCATCTCGCTCATCACCACCACCAGCGTCTCGTCCAGCAGGCCGCGGTCGTGGAGGTCGCCGAGGAGGGCTGTGTAGGTCTTGTCGAAGTTGGGCAGGTTGTTGTCGCGGAGGATGTGGAAGTTGCGCGTGTGCGTGTCCCAGCAATCGTAATCGATCTGGATGCGGTCCCAGAACAGGTCCCAGGTGACATTGACGAAACGTACGCCCGATTCGACCAGCCGGCGAGCGATCATCGTGCAGTTGCCGAACAGCGATCGGCCATAGCGATCGCGCAAACGGGGATCCTCGCGTTCCAGACTGAACGCCTCGCGCGCCCGGCTCGAGGTCAGCAGATCGAAGGCGCGGCGTTGCGTGCGGCTGTAGTCGCCGAGGTTCGGCTGCGCTTCCATGCGGCGAACCTGCTCATCGATCTGACCGACGAGCGTGCGGCGGTTGTTGAGGCGGTCCACCGTCAGGCCGTCGCGCAGGACACTGTGCGGCAGCGTCGGCTCGCCGAGCGGCAACTGCGGATAGCCGGGCCGCGGCGCTGCCGTCACGCTGGCGTCGCGATGCGGTTGACACTCGGTTGTC
Source organism: Planctomycetota bacterium (assembly GCA_016873095.1). Taxonomy (GTDB): domain Bacteria; phylum Planctomycetota; class Planctomycetia; order Gemmatales; family Gemmataceae; genus VGYC01. The sequence continues at coordinate 56,462 of VGYC01000020.1, forward strand.
AGTGCATCGTAGCGATGGCCGAAGAAGCCGCCGTACGGCCCCGGCCGGCGGATGGCCTGGCCCCAGCCCAGGTAGCACGGCATGTAGACGTAATCGGGTAGCTCGCGCTCCTCGCGGCGCAGCCATTCGCAAACCGAACCCATGCTCGGCGGAAAATTCTCGCTGGTCGAGGTGTTGTTGTTGAGGAGAAACTCCGAGCCGGTGTAGCACGGGACCGTGTTGTGGCAGCCGGCGCGGTGGTTGAGCGAGCGGACCAGGGCGATGCGGTCCATCCAGCGCGACATGAGCGGCAGATGCTCGCAAACCTGGATGCCTGGGACATTGGTGGCGATGGGCTGAAACTCGCCGCGCGTCTCGGATGGTCCGTCCGGTTTGAGATCGACCATGTCCTGCGTGGCTGCCCCGCCGAGCAGGAACAGCATGATGACGCTCTTGGCCCGGCGGGAGCGCACGGGCTGCCGCTGCGCTTCCTCGATGGCCAGCAGACGGGGAAGGTTCATGCCGCCCAGGAGGGACAGGCCGCCCGCCGTCAATGCTTCACGCCGCGTCAAGCCGTCGCAACAACGGCGCCTGGTTCCCAGCATGGTGATCATGAAATCTTCCTCCCGGGGAGAGGGCGATGATGCGGGTGGGTAAATGGAGCCTACGCGAAAACGATGGGAGATGCAACGAGAATTTCCGGCCTGAATGGCTGGCGACCGGACGCGCCCGGATACCGGAGTGAGGCATCTGCAGAACAAGAATAACTTGAAACTTCAGGGCAGCCTGTTACGATGGGGAGATTCCATACCTCTCCGAGAAATGACCGAAGGCTGGCACCGTTGGTGAACCCACAGGCAGACGCGCGTCATGAGCTATCTGGAGATCGTGGATGGTCAGGGTCGGCGGCGACAGGTGGACCTGAATCGTCCTCGACTGCTGATCGGTCGGGAACCCACCTGCGACATTCATCTGCCGCATCCCGGCGTGTCAAGAAGGCACGCCCAGCTTCAACTCACCGACCAGGGCCGCTGGCTGCTCCAGGACCTGCGCAGCCGTAACCACGTCTACGTCGATAATCGACCGGTCCAGCAAATCATCCTCGACGCCCGCAAGCCGTTCCGCATCGCTGAATACTGGCTGGCCCTGCATGATGAGACCCCCTGGCCAACGCGTGGAGCGATCGAGGAAATCCTCGAAGACACGGCAGACACCGGCCTACGCCAGGAAGACGGCTGGCTGGAACAGCTGCACGCGCTGCAAAAAGACCTGGCCGTGCTGGAGGACCCCCATCTGGTGCTGGATCGGCTGGCCCGTGAGTTTCGCCGCGTCTTGCAGCCCAAGCTGGTCGCCATCGGTTTGGCCAAGCTCGATGGCTACACCTGGGAAGTCATCCTCGCCGATGACCAGCAAACAAGCCTGAAGTCGCATTTGGAGGATGCCGACCAGAAGGTGGCCGAGGACCACAGTAGCTTCCATAGCTGGGTGGTGGGGGAGAAGACGACGAGCGAGAAGACGACGAGCGAGAAGCCGCCCTTCGACAAGCAGCCGGCAGAAACACCGACGCCGATGCCGCCAACGTGCTTGCTGTTCCCGATGAAGGGCCGGACCGGCATCATCGGCCACGTCTACGTGATGCGGCCTGGATTCGCCCCGTTGCCGCGCGCGCTGCGTACCTTTCTCGGCATGGTCACCACGCACGCCGGCTTGATGTGGGACAACCTTCAACTCGGCGTACTGCGCCAGGCCCAAATCGAATTTGAGAAAGAATTGCACGCGGCCCGGCAGATTCAGATAGACCTGTTCCCGCATACTTTCGAGGTCGATCCACGGCTCGATGCATACGCCGTGAATCTGCCAAGCGCCCGCGTCAGCGGCGACTACTACGACCTCATCCGCATCAGCCCCGACACCGTGGCCTTCGTGATTGCTGACGCCATGGGCCACGGCATGCCGGCTGCACTGCTGATGGCTGCCGTCCGCGCTGCTCTGCGCATGGGGCTGTCTCTCGGCTTGCCATGGGCAGCGATCTTCCAGGGGCTCGACGATCTCATACACCAGGCACGCGGCGACACCTTTGTCACAGGCATGATCGGCATGCTTGACCTGCACACGCGCGACTTGCAACTGGTGTCCGCAGGCCATCCGCTGCCCTCCATTCTCGTGGACGGCAAACCGGTGCCGATTCCGGACCAGTGCCTCACTCGCCCCTGGGGACTGGACATCGAGAGCTACTGGGAAGTGAGCCGATTGCCATTAAAGGGGAAGCAGTTCTCGATCCTGTGCTACACCGACGGCATCACGGATGCGGCAGCCCGCTCTCAGCGCACCTTTGGCGCCCAGCGCATTGCCACCTATCACCAGCAGAACTTCCACGACTCGGCCGAGGATCTCTGCCAGGGTCTGCTCACCGAAGTCGCCGTGCAGCCCGGTGCCGCGCTGGGCGACGACCAGACCGTGCTCGTCCTGTGTGGCGCTGGAAAAAGATCGTAGGCCAAGGGGCCTGCTTGCTCCTTTGTGGCACGCTGTGCCGTTCGGGCATCATTCCCAACCCATCGACAGGCATTTGTCATCACAGTGATGACGATTTGAGCCGGATGTACGCCGGTTGCGCGAGTCGGCCCACTCAACATCATTCGTCTCAACTTTAAATAGGTGAATGACTTGCGATCTTCGATCGGTCGCGATGTGGCAATCACGGCACGAGGCTTGCGACCTGTTTGTCTCAAAAACGAATTCTCAGGTGAACGAGTTCTCGAGCTACGCACCAAAGTATTGGTTCACGGCGCGGGCAATAGAGATATTGCCCTTTGTTGATTGTGGTGGGCTTGGACTGCCTCGACAAGCCAGTCGAAGACGTTGCAGGATTGGCGGCGGCAGGTTTCGATGACAGTCAGCAGTCGCTCGACGAACTGACTGCCGGACGCTGATTGCGTGCCGAACGAGAGCTTCCGCCAGATGACCGCGTGCCGCAGCGCTTGCTCGGCGGCATTGTTGG
>VGYC01000021.1 GCA_016873095.1 Planctomycetota bacterium
CCCGACGCAAGCGACCCGGCTACGGGATGCGCCGATCCCGCGCCCCGGCCCGCTGCCAGCGCCCAAGCCGCAAACCGTTCAGCCTACGCTTGATTAAGGGCTAGACAGCGCTGGTAATACGCCAGAGCCAGGCGCTCGTCGAGGCGAATGGCCTGGCTGAGGTTGCCGATGGCCGCCGCGTACTGCCCGGCGCGAGAATAGATCAAGCCGCGGACGAGATGGGCAGCCGGCGAGTCGGCGTCGAGCTTCAGCGCCTGTGTCGTGTCCGCCAGTGCCTGCTGATGTCGTCCCAGACCAGCGCAGGCGAGTGCCCGGCTCAGCAAGCCGACGATCAATTTGGGATTGAGATGCACGACTTCCGTGAGATCAAGCAGCGCCAGTGCGAACTGTCCCTGTGCCAGTGCGATCTTGGCACGATGATACAGCGCGGCCCAGTTCCTCGGTTGCCGTCGAATCGCTTCATCCAGGTCTGACCGGGCGCGGGCGAAGTCCCGCCGGACGCGGTAAATGGTGCCGCGATGAAAATAGATCGGCCCGTTTTCCGTTTCCAGCTGAAGGACCGCGGTGAAATCGGCAATGGCCTGGTCCAGATCCCCCTTTAGTTTGTAGGCGATCCCCCGGCTGCCGAGAGCGCTGACGTTGCCCGGATGCTGCCTGAGCGCCTCGGTATAGTCGTGAATCGCCTGGGCATGGGCGCCCAGGCGGCGGTGGGCATGGCCGCGCTGCAGGCGAGCCCGCACGTGATACGCATTGAGCTCAAGAGCACGGCTGAAATCAGCGATGGCCTGGGCAAGATCGCGATTGCCGGCGCGGATCACGCCGCGCTGATAGTGGGCCTCGGCATCCGCTGGCGCCCGCGTGATGGCTTCCGTGACGTCTCTGAGTGCGCGGTCAAGATCTCCAAGCTTGGCCAGGGCCATTGCACGCGTGCGCCAGCCCCGCGCGTGCTCCGGCGCCAGTTCCAGGGCTGCGCTGCAATCGTCGATGGCCTTCTGCTGTTCGTCGTTGAGGTGATGGGCGATGGCGCGGCTGACGAGAACCTCGGCGTCGGCCGGCTTCAGGCGAAGCGCCGCATCGTAGTCTGCGACGGCCAGCTTATACTCGCATTGAAAGCGGTAGGCGTCGCCGCGCTGGGCAAGGAGGGCCGCGCTGGCCGGGCCCACCTTCAAGGCGGCGCTTAATTGCTCAACCGCGCGATGATAGTCGCCGCGGCGCAGGTGTCGCCGGCCGGTCTGCCCCAGCTTATCCCGGGACGCGGCGTTCTCGGCCACTTCAGCAATACTGGTCATGGCGGATTCAACCTCGCGGAACACTCACCAGACAAGGAACCAGAATCTCTTGAAGGATCAAGAAAAACAGACCACGGATCACACGAATGAACACGGATGGATCATTGACACGTCATCCCTCCAGCGAGCATTTCAGCACGACGTCAGGAACAGTTATCCGATCCGTGTTATCCGTGTACTTCCGTGGTCAGGGCGGCAAAAGCCTAGTAGCTCGGCGTGATTTCGCCGCCGGCACGCGTGGACAGGGCGCCGACCACGCCTGGTGCCAGATCATCTGCCAGGAAACGCACGGCGCCGTCCGCGAACAGAGCATGAGCGCCGCCGCTGTGGAAGCTGAATGGCTGGCCGGAGCCATCCGCGCCCAGCGCCGGTGTCCCGGTGGTCAATGGATACTTGCCCTGGTGATCAAAGCCGTTGGTGGCGTTGATGGTGACCGGGCCGCCGACGACCACGCCGGTTTGATCGGAACCAATGATCCACAAGTCGCTGCCCGGTCGGCTCCAGCCGCCGCCGTTGGCGCCGAGCGTTTGCCAGCTTGAACCCTGGCGAACGCCGCCCTGATTGTAGACGAAGGGCTTGCCCGCCGACTCGATGATGAAGATCGTGTTCGAGGTGCCGTCGGTGGCATCGGCGATAGCGACCTTCTGGCCATTGACCTTGGTCAACATGCCGTCGGGATTGCTCACAGGCAGGTTGTTGGCCGCAAGGAATGTGCCATGTACACCGTACACGCCGGAGTAATCGCCGCAGGCCACGCTGGCGACAGTTGTCGCCCAGTTCCCCGTCAGCGCGGGATTGCCGTCGAGTCGATTCGGCTCAGGAGTGGATGGGCAGGTCTGGATCGCCAGCGGCAACGACGTCAACGGCAGGTTGCTGGCCGAATCCCAGTTGCTGGTCGGATCGTAGCGCCTGGAGATGTTGCCCTGCTCGAGGTAAGGCAGAATCTTCACGAACCAGCGCATGCGTGCCGAGTTGGCGGCGTTGTCCGGCCGCGTGTTGCCGGGAAAATGTCGCTTGGTGTCATGATAGCCATGCAGAGCCAGGCCGATCTGCTTCAGGTTGTTCTGGCAGGTCGTGCGGTTGGCGGCATCGCGTACCTTTTGGACCGCGGGCAAGAGCAGGGCAATCAGCGTCGCGACGATGGCGATCACCACCAGCAACTCGATGAGCGTGAAGCCTCTCCGCCTGGGCTGAATTCGATGCTTCATGTCATTTCTCCTTCTTGAAAACGCATCCCGTTTGAACCTGGCCTTTTCGACCGCTCAAATAAATCACTAAGTTGACCATCATGATGATATTATCGGAGATCGCCGTGACCGTCAACACCAGAGATCGCAGTTTCCTGGCGTCATTGTTCCTTAAAATATTTAACTATATAGTCTTATGTTAACAAAATTAAATTCATCATGTAAATGATGAATTAAGGCTTGACTTTCGGCCATCAAAAAACGATATTCATAATCATGATCGACAAAGTGATGACTAGGAGTCGGCGATGAAGAAGAAGATGGGCATTGTGGTGGCAGGAATCATTGCATTTGCCGCTGTCTGGTTGCTGGCGGGACGCGGCGGCCAGGACGCCAGGTTGCGGCTACTCAACGTCTCTTATGATCCGACGCGCGAGCTCTGGCGCCAGATCAATGCCCGCTTCATCGAGCACTACAGGAGCCAGTCGGGCATACACCTCGACATCAGGCAATCGCACGGCGGCTCGACGACGCAGGCCCGAGCGGTGATCGACGGCCTGGATGCCGATGTCGTCACCCTTGCCCTGTGGCCCGACACCGATGCCATTCGAGGCAAGGGGCTGATTGGCGACGGCTGGGAGAAACGGCTGCCACATCGGAGCTTGCCGTATTTCTCCACCATCGTCTTCGTGGTCCGCAAGGGGAATCCGAAGGGCATAAAGGATTGGCCGGACCTGATCAAGCCGGATGTCAAGATCATCACGCCGAACCCGTTGACCTCGGGCAACGGCAAACTCAGCTTTCTCGCGGGCTGGGGCGCCGCCGTGACGCGCGGCAAGACGACGGAGCAAGCGCGGCAATTCATCACGCAGCTCTACAGGCAGGCTCCCGTGCTCGATTCGGGTGCTCGTGGCTCGACGGTCACCTTCGCGCAGCGAAAAATCGGCGATGTGCATCTGACATGGGAGAACGAGGCCCACCTGGAAGTGCTGGAGGCCAAGGGGGAACTGGAGCTGGTGTACCCGCCCGTGAGCATTCGCGCCGAGCCGCATGTGGCTGTCGTCGATGCCAACGTCGATCGCAAGGGGACCCGCCACGCGGCCGAGTCGTACCTGAGCTTCCTGTATTCGCCGGAAGGTCAGGAGCTCATCGCCAGTCACTACTACCGGCCAAGCGACGAAGCTGTTCGTGCCAGGCACGCCGAGAAATTCCCGGACATCCAGTTATTTCCGATCGCCGCCGTTGCCAGGGACTGGGACGATGCCCAGAGCCGCTACTTTGCCGACGGCGCCATCTTCGATCAGATTTACCAGCGCAAGTAACAGACAACCTTCGGGGGCGGCGCTGGCGGTGTCGTCTTCGAAAAACGAGGGAAGCTCGCCATGTCCACAGCCAACCAGCGCGTGCTGCCGGGGTTTTCACTGAGCCTGGGGTACACGCTGTTCTACCTGACCTTGCTGGTGCTCATTCCATTGGGGGCGTGCTTCGTCAAGGCCAGCTCCCTGACGTTCGACCAGTTCTGGGCGACGGTCTGGTCCGAGCGTGCTTGCAATGCCTATGCCCTGACGTTTGGCGCCGCGTTCATCGCCGCCTTTGTCAACTGCTTGATCGGCTTGCTGCTCGCCTGGGTGCTGGTCCGCTACGAGTTTCCGATGAAGCGATATTTCGACGCCATCGTGGACCTGCCGCTGGCGCTGCCCACCGCCGTTGCAGGACTGGTATATGCCAGCCTATATGTCCCGAATGGCTGGCTGGGACAGGTTCTGGTCCCGCTGGGCATCGAGGCGGCGTATACGCGGCTGGGCATCGTGCTTGTGCTGATCTTTACCGGCTTGCCGTTCGTGGTGCGAACGGTGCAGCCGGTGCTGGAGAATTTCGACCCCGAAGTGGAGGAAGCAGCGGCATCGCTGGGAGCGACGCGCTGGCAGACTTTCCGGCGGGTCCTGTTTCCAGGCCTGGTGCCAGCCCTGCTCACGGGCTTTGCACTGGCCCTGGCACGCGGCTTGGGCGAGTACGGATCGGTGGTATTCATCTCGGGCAACATCCAGAACCAGACGGAGATTGCTCCGTTCCTCATCGTCGCCAAGCTCGAGGAATTCAAGTACGGCGAGGCAACGGCGCTGGCCATTGTCCTGCTGGTCTTCTCGCTCGTGCTGCTGGGATTGATCAACTTGCTGGAACGCTGGAGCAAGAAACATGCATGAGTTCGCGACGACCCTGCTGGAGCCAGAGCCTGTTGCGGCTCACAGCACAGGCAAGGACCACGAGCAGGCGCTGCTGGCGAAGCCCCTCGCAGGTCGGGCTCAACTTCGGCGCGGCGCCGAAGACCCGCCGCTGGTTCGCTGGGCCCTGACGCTGACCGCGATCTTGATTCTCACGTTCCTGGTCATCATTCCGGTGGCCAACGTGTTCGCGCAGGCGTTGATCGATGGGCCCGGCGTTTACTGGCACAACCTGGTGGCCGATGCGGACACGCGCCACGCCATCGTGTTGACGCTGACCGTGGCCCTGGTGGCTGTCGTCCTGAACGTGATCTTCGGCGTGGCCGCCGCCCGGGTTATTGCACGTTTTCGCTTTCCCGGGCGGACGTTGCTGGTCACGCTCATCGACATTCCATTCTCGGTGTCGCCGGTCGTCGCCGGGCTGTGTTTCGTCCTGCTATTCGGCTTGCAAGGTTTCTTCGGCGGCTGGCTGCAGGAGCACGGCATCAAGGTTCTGTTCGCCACGCCGGGATTGATCCTGGCTACCTCGTTCGTGACATTTCCGTTCGTGGCCCGCGAGTTGATCCCGGTCATGGAAGCGATTGGTCCCGACGAGGAACTGGCGGCACTGCGCCTGGGAGCCAGCGGCTGGCAGATCTTCTGGCGCGTCACCATGCCCAACATCAAGTGGGGCCTGCTCTATGGCGTCATCCTGTGCAACGCCCGCGCCATGGGTGAATTTGGAGCGGTCTACGTCGTCTCCGGTCACATCGCCGGCAGCACCGACACGATGCCGTTACGCGTCGAGCGGCTGTTTCAGGAATCGCAATCGGCTGCCTCGTTCGCCGTCGCCTCGGTGCTGACCCTGCTCGCCCTGGTGACGCTGGCCCTCAAGGTCGGCCTGGAACGGCAGACGCGGCGACAGATCGAGCAGGGCAGCGAGAGCAAGTTCCAGGGAGAGCATTGAGTCGGGAAGGTGAAGCGGGTGAGGCTCAAGCCGAGCCGCCTGCAGTATCCGGGAAACTTACACATGCCCGTTGCCGGGCATTTCTTGGAAAGGAAGGATCATGAGCATCACGGTGCGCAATGTGAGCAAGCGTTTCGGCAACTTTGCTGCCCTGGACCGAGTGAGCGTGGATGTGCCGGGTGGCTCGCTCGTCGCCCTGCTCGGTCCGTCCGGTTCGGGCAAGACGACACTGCTGCGCATCATTGCCGGCCTGGAGGTCGCCGACGAGGGCGAGGTGCACTGCGCCGGGGAAGACATCACCAGGCAGAGGCCCGGCGAGCGCAACATGGGCTTCGTCTTTCAGCACTATGCGCTGTTCCGGCACATGAGCGTGCTGGAGAATGTCGCCTTTGCTCTGAGGGTTCGCGGCCGGCCGGAGTCAAGCATCCAGGAGCGCGTTCGGCAACTTCTTCACCTTGTGCGGCTTGACGGACTGGAGCGGCGCTATCCTTCGCAGCTCTCAGGCGGACAACGGCAGCGAGTCGCGCTGGCGCGGGCCCTGGCTGCCGAGCCGCGCGTCTTGCTCCTCGACGAGCCGTTCGGTGCCCTCGACGCCAAGGTCCGGCAGGAACTGCGGCAATGGCTGCGCCACCTGCACGACGACATCGGCGTCACCAGTCTGTTCGTCACCCACGATCAGGAAGAGGCCTTCGAGGTGGCCGACCAGGTCGTGGTGATGCAACGTGGCCGGGTGGAGCAAACCGGCACGCCGCAGGAGGTGTTCGAGCATCCGGCCAACGCCTTCGTCATGGACTTTCTGGGCAATGTCAATGTTTTTCATGGGCGGGTCCAATCCGGCCGAGCGCGGTTTGGCTCTCTCGCGTACCCATGCCCGGAGTACCAGTACGAGGAAGAGCGGTCGGCGGCGGTATATGTGCGCCCGCACGAGCTGGAAATCGACCGCAATGCCACCGGCGAGGGCAGCTTACCGGCACGCGTGCAGCACGTCATCGCCGCCGGTTCGGTGGCCAAGATCCAGGTGCTGGTCGCGGATTCCGGGCAGGATCTCGCCATCGAGATGAGCCGCGAACGTCTTGCCGAACTGAAGTTGCAGGCCGGGGACAGCGTCTACGTCTTTCCGCGCCGCGCCCACGTTTTCTGCGGCGAGTACTGCATTTGAACCCGATATCGTGGTTCAGAACTTGCCGTCACGCGTTTCGAAGTGCGTCGGCTTGCCGAGGCTGGGCCCGTCGCGACCCACCCAGTCGGCGACCCAGCGAAGCATCTGTTCGACGCCGACGCGCGGATAGCCGAACAGCCGGTGCGCACGCTGCGCATTGCTCAGGAACGCATCGTCGGCTTCGTGGCCGGTGAAGCGCACCGGCCTGTCAAGCCGCCGGCCCAGTTCCTCCGCCAGCCGGCGAATGCTGAGCAATTCCGGGCCGGCCAGATTCAGCACCAGCGGCGGACAGGCGACGTGTTCCAGGGCGCACAGGGCCATTGCGTTGGCGTCGGCCTGCCAGATGACATTGACGTGTCCCATCGTCAGGTCAACCGCTTGTCCGGCTCGGATTCGCGCTGCCAGGTCCACCAGCACGCCGTAGCGCATCTCGGTCGCGTAGTTGAGCCGAAGCAGCGCCAGCGGAATGCTGTCGCGGCGGCTGCAATGCTCGTAGATGCGCTCACGGCCGAGGCAGCTCATCGAATACTCGCCGACCGGCTGCGGTGGGTCGGTTTCCAGCGAACCGCCCAGGCGGATCGGCGACATGCCGTAGACATTGCCGGTGGAAAAGGCCACGATTCGCGATGTCCGGTATTTCTCGCAGATGAGCGCCGGCACGTGGGCATTCATGGCCCAGGTCAGAGCTTCCTGTCCGGTGGCGCCGAACTTCATGCCGGTCATGGCGACGACCAGCGCCGCCTCCGGCAAGCGCCGCACCTGGGCGGCGTCAAGCAAATCGCAAGCAATGGTTTCGACACCCCAGGAGTGCAACTGGTCTTGCAGCCCCGGCCTGGTGAAGCGCGCCACGCCGATGATGCGCCGCTGGACGCCGGCCGCCTGCGAGGCTCGCCGTGCCATCCGCGCCAGGCTCGGCCCCATCTTGCCGCCGACGCCGAGTACGACAAGGTCGCCCGCCAGCCGGCCAAGGGTCGCGATGGCGCCGTCGCTCGGCTGACTCAGCAGCTCTTCCAGGGTTTCTTCGTCTGGAATAGTCGAGTCGATCACGCGTCGTCCTTTCCCGCAGGCATGCACTCCCGTCATCGGCGATGTCGCGCGAAGAACTCCCAGATGACGTCGGTGGCGTTGAAGTCCTTGCAGGTGCGGCCCAGGAGGAATTCCGGCTGCAGGGGCTGGCCCGGCCAGGTGTGGCCGCCGCCAACGACCTTGTAGAAGATCACCTCGGCCCCGTCCCTTTCCTTCTCGGGGGCGAACGACCAGCGTTCGACGCGTGTGCCGTCGTCCTCCTTGTCCGGCAGCTTTTCGATCCTGGGTAGCTTGCGGCAGCTGTTGCGACCGGCCCACCAGGCAGCAAAGTCCTCTGCCGGCACCGACGATTGTTTCTGCGTGATCAGGTCGGTGCCGTTGTAGCCGGTGAAGCGATCCGCGGTGCCGTGAATGGCCAGCACGGGCATCGGCAGCCGTTGCCGGGGCGCGGCATCGGCCTGGGCCTTGATCATTGTTCCCGCCACCGGCGCGATGGCCGCGATCCGCTTGCTCAGATCGTAGCCCAGTCGATTCGAGAAGTAGGCGCCATTCGAGATGCCCGTGACATAAACGCGCCGCGGATCCACGCGCTGCCGCGCGATCAGGTCGTCAAGCAGGGCGTCGATGAACTCGACGTCCTCCTTGCTCCAGAAACGCCAGATGCGGTTGACCGCGTCCGGAGAAACGACGATGAAGCTCTTCTTGTCGGCCAGGCGGTTGAAGCCGGTCAGCACTTCCATGACCGCGCCGTCGGTGAACGCACCGTGAAAAGCCAGGACCAGCGGCACGGGATCCTTTGCCAGGTTTCTGGGCATGTACAGCCGATAAGTGCGCTTCTCGTTGCCGTGCTTCAGGCCGCGGGCGTTGCTGCCGGGCTTGATGTCGTCGTCGCCGCCGGACAAGTGCGACGCCGGCGTCGACGTCACCAGCATGGCCGTCACTAGCAGGGCCGTCAGCGTCATGCTGCTTGCGAGGTACTTCATGGTTCACCGTTGTCTTCAGGCGGGCGGGCCATCGCAAGAGGTCTCGATCCGCCAGCCCAGAGCCTTGCTAGCGCTTTTCCAGGGAGCGCCAATCCTGGAACGGGTTGACCACTGCGCGGTCAGCGACGTAATGGTGCACGGTCATCCACGAGAAGCGGCGTTGTTGCGGATCGGCCGGATCGGGCTCCGGGAAGGCCACGCCATCCGCCTCGGCATAGATGGTGCGGACGACGGCGACTTTGTCGCGGGCCGGTGGCACGAGATCGTAGCCGCTGCTGCGCGTCTGCACGAAAAAGGTGTTGTCGCGGAAGCCCGCGGACAGTCGCAGTCGCGCCAGCTCGGCCAGCGCCGACTTGCGGGCCTCGTCGAGCTTGTTGTCCTTCCTGATGCGATCAATCATCTGCTTGGTCTCGGACACGTCGAAGCAGACCCAGCCATAGGGCGGCAGGAATGCCTCCAGCTTGCAGTGGGACGGCGAGTTCTTCGGATACGGGTTTATGCCGTAGACGATGCGCGTCGGATAACCGAGCGATCGGCCCAGTGCCGTGCACAGACCGTGAAAGTCGCTGCAATGGCCAACCTTTTTCTCGAGGGCGTGAATGGCGCTCCCCTTGAGCGATGCCTCCGTGTGTGAATAGCCGATCTCGCGGCTAACCCAGTTCATGACGCGGTGCAGCGCGTGTCCGGACCGGTCGTCGCCGGCGATGTCGCGGGCCAGCCTGGTGAAACGCTCATTGACCGGAAGGTATTTCTCGCCGCGCAGGAACGGTGCGAAGGCGGCGGGCCATTCCTTGACCGGCAGCACCTTGTCCGGTGACACGTTCCAGCGGACTTCGTGAGTCTTGACCGTGAAGCGGTGACGGATGATCTGCGCGCCCTGGGGTGAATGAAACTCGAAGTAAGCAAAGCGATTGCCGTAGGTCTTCTCGACGTTGATGCGCGGCACGACCTTCATCGGGAACGTCGTGAAGCGGCTGTCCGTCACCTGCTGCACCGTGTCGCTGGGCGGCACCGGCATCCACACCTTCAAGATCTTGCACTTGTAGGGCGGCGTGACCACGGCCGACAGGTCGACCTGATATGTCACCGGATCGCTCAGCGTCCCCTGGCAGGCCTGCTCCGGATCGAGCTTGTTCTTCTCCTGCCCCTGCGCGAATGGAATGCCGAGGCACAGCGCGGACAATGCTACTACGTACCGTTTCAAGATGACATCCCCTGCTGGCGTGATCAGCCGTATGCAACCGCGGCCAGAATCGCCGCGATGGTGTAGACGGACCAGAAGTCGCCGCCATTCGGTCCAGGTGGGACGTGGCCTGCAGTTCCTAGGCGAGGACTTCCTCTTCCACGGCTATGGTATTGCGAAACGCCGCGTCGGCGATCAGGCAGGGGTGCTTGTACTGTTCCAGGGTACCGCCGGAGCGCGCGAGGCGCTGCCGATCCCAGTGCTGCCAGGCGCCCGGCGGCAGCAGCATCAGCCGCACCGGGCCAAGCCGGCGGCTGTCACGCTTGGCGGCATATTCGACATTCACCCGCGCCAGGCGATCTTCCAGCGCCTGGGCCAGCCGCTGTCCTTGCTCGCGGTCGGCGAGGTCGCCGCGCTCCAGGAACAGCCCGTAGTAGGGCAGTTCGTCGTCCCAGCATGGAGCCAGACTGTATGTCGACAGCGCCATGTTCAGGTCGGCCAAGGAGTCGGCCATGGCGCCGGCAACGTGATACTCCGACAGCTTTTCGCCGGTGATGTTCGCGAAGTGCGAGCCCTTGCTCAAGAACTCGATGAGCGGCGTCTGGTTGTGGAAGCCGGTGACGCGGACGACGTCGTGGATGTGATAGCGATAGAGCCCGTATGCCGTCGTCGGCAGGATGAAGTACGTCTTGCCTTCCTGCAACTCATGGGCGCCAAGTACCGTGGGGTGCGGCGAGTCGCCCTCGCTTTCCGGGATGAACTCGAAGAAGTGTGTGGTGATGTCGAGGACGCCGCTGGGAGTGGCATCGTCCATCGGGATGGTCATGCGGCCTTCGCTGGCGATCAGGCCGACGTCGCGGATGGGAGTGGCGCCATAATACTTGGGGAAGTGCCGCAGGTAATAGCCGACGCTGCCGCCCGTCCAGTTGCCGATGACGCAGTCCGTGGCCCAGTAATCGCGGGGATACAGCGTCCCGGTACGGCGCGCGATATCCTCGAGCTGACGGGCTCGTTCCGGGTGGCGCTTGCCGAGACGACGCGCCAGGGCAGCGCGGACCTCGCCGGGGATGTCGAAGCGGTCGCTGAGCGTGCCGTCGTGGATATCGCGGATCAGAGATTCCTTCTCGAGGTCGCCGGCACGGGCCAGGTTCACGAGCGTGCTCGGATTGGCGGCGACGATCATGCCCACGCGCCGCGGCATGCTGAGCCGCAGCACCAGGTAATACTTCGCCGCCGGGTCCTTCACCTTGCCCACGCAGCCGGGGACGCAATACAGCCAGCGAATGAGCCGCCACTGCATGGTGGCCGTCAACCCGGTGACACTGCCGCACGGGATGCCCGCCTCGGTCGTGAATTCTTGCCAGTCGCTGGAAAGCTGCACGATCGGGCGAAAGATGATCTCGCGGTGATCGCGGAACGTCTTCAAGCCCCAGATGTTCCAGCCGCGGCGGTAGTCGGCGAGGTAGCGCGGCGTGACGGGAATGAACTTCCGCGACGCCGTCGTCCCGGAGGTCATGGCGAACATGTGCACCTTGCTCTCGTTGAGCAGAGCGTTGAATTCGCCCTTGCCGACGCGTGTGATGTATGGCTCGAGATACTCGTAGGTCAGCACCGGCACGTTGCGGCGAAAGTCGGCCAGCGTGCGCATGTCGCCAAAGTGGTGACGGCGTCCAAAATCGGTGCCCGCCTGGTGAGCAAGAATGCCGCGCAGCAAGGCGTCTTGCATCTCGCGTGGATGATGCGTGGCATGCTCGAAGGCGTTGAGCTTCCGCCTGACGGGAAACGCCACCAGCTTGCCGACGACCTTGCGTAAGAGCCAGCGCATCATGATTTGATTAGCTGCCTTGGGAGGCACTTCCTGTGTCTTCTGGGGGCGAGGCCTGCCAATCAGATTATTCCTCACATTTTCCGGATTCGCGCGAGCCTTTGGCAAGGTTGCCAGAAGTTTCGTGTAGAAATCCGTCCCATTTCTCGCACAGACCCCCCTGAACGAATCTCCGGAATCGTCCGCCACTCCCGCGTTATTGTACGAGACGAGCGCCCATCCCCTGGGCTTGGCGTCGTTTTCTTCGTAGGGTAACGCCGCCTGCACTCAAAAGGAGACGAGATCATGCGCGCATGCACCCTGGCGATCTTGCTGACGGCCACGCCGCTGGCGCTGGCTCAGTACGGCGACATCAACGACGTGAAGCTGCTGAAGCCGGAGGACAAGGTCGATCAGCCGAGCCAGAAGCCGCCCAGGGGAGCCATCGTCCTCTTCGATGGCAAGTCGCTCGCCGGCTGGGTGAAGGCCCGCAAGAACGAGCCGGCGGCCTGGAAGCTGCTCAAGGACATCGGCGCGATGCAGGTCTCCGGCGGCGGCGACATCATGACCAAGGATACCTTTCCTGGGCCGTTCCACCTTCACGTCGAGTTCCGCGTCCCGTACATGCCGAATGCCCGGGGGCAGGGCCGTGGCAACAGCGGCGTCTACACTCACGGCCGCTACGAGGTGCAGATCCTCGACAGCTATGGCCTCAAGAGCGACAGCCACGATTGCGGCGGCATCTACGAGATCGCCAGGCCGCTCGTCAATGCTTGCAAGGCGCCCACCGTCTGGCAAAGCTACGACATCGACTTCACACCGCCGGCCTGCGAGAACGGCAAGAAGACCGCCCCGGGCACCATCACCGTCCGCCACAACGGCACGCTGATCCACGACAAGGTCAAGCTCACTCTCGACAACACTCGTTCCGGCCTGGGCGGAGACCCCTGCACGCCCGGCCCCATCATGCTCCAGGACCACGGCAATCCGGTGCAATACCGCAACATCTGGCTGCTGCCGAAGTAGGCATTTCGGGCTTCCCGGCCGGCTCCAGGCGAGCAGCGGCGGATCACGGAGTCGCAGTCATGTCACACGCCATACTGTTGCTTGCCCTGTGCCAGCCGTGTGCTGCTGGCTGCGACAAGGCCAGCTCGCCGACGCCCGTACTGCTCGACACGGACATCGGCTCCGACATCGACGACGCCTTTGCGCTCGCACTGGTGCTCGCCAGTCCGGAACTGGATTTGCGTGGCGTGACCACGGTCAGCGGCGACACGCACGCGCGGGCAATGATGGTCTGCGCCTGGCTCAGCCGGATTGGCCGCAACGACGTGCCGGTAGCGGCAGGAAAGCCCCCGCAACCGGCGTGCGCCATCGCCGGGCAGATTCAGTACGTGCGGCACCCGGCCGTCATCTTCAACCGCACCAGCAAGCCTGCCAGGCAAGGCGCGGTGGCTCTGCTGCATCAGCAACTCAAGAAGCAGCCGGGGCAAACGATCCTGGCTCTCGGCCCGCTCACCAACATTGCCGCCCTGCTGCGCGAGCATCCGGAGTGCAAGCCGTGGATCCAGCGCATTGTCCTGATGGGCGGTTCGCTGCGCGCTGGCTACGACGGCAAGCCCGGCAGGGTGGCGGAGTACAACATCAAGACCGACATTGCCGCGGCCCGCGCCGTCTTCAGATCGGGGGTTCCGCTGCTTGTCGTGCCGCTGGACGTGACGGCGCAGCTCAGGCTTGGCGAGGCGGAGCGCAGCAAGATCTTCGCCGCCGGCGGTCTGTCCAACCAGCAGTTGCAGTGCCTGTACCAGCTCTGGGATCAGGAGACGCCGATACTGTTCGACCCGGCCGCCGTCGCCCTTTGCATCGATGAAAAACACTTCAAGCTCCGGCGCATGCTGCTCGATGTGGACGACGACGGAATGACACATATCGGCCTGGCCAGACCCAATGCTCGACTGGCGTTTGAGATCAAGGAGAAGGAGTTCCTTGCCTGGTTCACGGACAGGCTGGCGCGACCCGTGAAGAGTCGTCCGGCGCAGGCACCGGTCAACGTCGCAACGTTGCTGCCGCGCGGCAACATGCCGAAGCGCGTCCACGTCTGCGAGGACTTCGATACCGACATCGAGCGGCGCTGGTGGATGAGCGGCAAGCGCGAGACCAAGAACCTCCCGCCGGGGCGAAGCGCCTGTCGCGGAGTGCTCACGCAGGACTTCGACGACCGCATGGGCGATATGAAGGCGATGTACACGGCCGTCATCTTCAATCCTGTCCCCGGCCCGCCCATGGGCCCGAGGACACGACTCAGCTTCCGTTATTACCTGAAAGGCAGCGACACGCTCCGCGTGCAGATCTACAGCCTGACCAATGGCTACCATCGCCACCTCACCTTGACCAGGCTGCCGCAAGGGGCCTGGCACGAGGCCACCGTGGACATGACCGTGGCCCGGCGGCCGGATGGCAGCGGCAAGGCCCTTGCCGAAAACGAACGCATCGACGACATCCAGTTCTATACCGACCCGACCGCCGAGCTGATCATTTCCGATATCGTCCTGTACGAGGCGGCCGAACCGGACGAGAAACGGCCCTTCCCGACACGTCTGCACTTCACCGGCTGGTTCGACACCGGCAAGCAGGGCAAGGAATGGCCCGGCGACTTCGACATCGTTGCCCACAAGCCGCCGCGGACCTGGAAGTGTGCCCGCTCGGTGAAGCGCGACGACCGGAGCGCGTGGATCCGGCTGGATCTGCGCGGTCCGCGGCCGGTGGGTGCGAATCCCAGATTGTTCTTTCGCTATCATCTGGCTGGAGCCGACCGGATGGAAGTCGTGCTCGTCAATCGTACTACCAGGGCTCGCGTTGCCATGACGCTGAAGGCAGCAGACAGCCGCGACTGGGCGCAGACCACGATGCACTTTGCACGCGTGCCCGGCACGGTCGACGAGATCCACTTTCTTGTGCCGGCGGATGCGGTTCTGCAAGTCGATGACGTGCTGCTGTATTCGGAGATTCCGCCTGCGCGAGCCGGTTCCTGAAAGACAGAACCCCGCCAGGCCGGTTGGAATCGCGGCGTGACTTTGCTGTATAATCCTACTTGTGACGTGGCGAGTACAGCGCAAGAGGGCATGCGACAATGCTGACATTGACTGGTGACGCAAGACGCTACTGCGACGGCATCAGCCGGCGTTCTTTCCTGCGCATCGGCGCGCTCGCCAT
Organism: Planctomycetota bacterium; assembly: GCA_016873095.1. GTDB lineage: Bacteria > Planctomycetota > Planctomycetia > Gemmatales > Gemmataceae > VGYC01. The sequence goes on from VGYC01000021.1 coordinate 15,013, forward strand.
GGGCGGGTTGAGCATGCCATCTCTGCTACAAGCGGAGCAGCAGGCCGGGCGGCGATCGCACAAGGCCGTCATCATGGTCTATCTGTCCGGCGGGCTGGCACACCAGGATTCCTTCGACTTGAAGCCGGAGGCGCCGCGCGAGATCGCCGGCGAGTTTCGGCCCATCGCCACGCGGGTGCCCGGCATCCACGTCGGCGAGCACCTGCCCCGTCTGGCCCGCATGATGGATCGGCTGAATATCGTCCGCTCCATCGTCGGCCTGCGCGACGAGCATTCCAGCTATCAGACGCTCACCGGCTACACGATGGACCTGGCCCGCCGCGAGGGCAAGCCCAACGCCTGCTCGGTGGTGACGCGCGTGCTCGGTCGGACCGCGGCCACCGTGCCGGCCTACGTCGATCTCTTTCCCACCATGCAGCATCGCCCCTACAACATTCCCGGCCCCGGCTTCACCGGCCCGGCCTGCGCCGGCGCCAAGGTCGAGGGCGACAACCTGTCCGTGATGCGGCTGCGCGATTTCACGCTCGGCCAGTTCCACGACCGCCGCCGCTTGCTCCGCGACATGGATAGCTTGCGCCACAGCCTCGACAACCTGCCCATCGAACGCATGGACAACTCCTACCGGCAGGCCTACGAGGTGCTGACCTCGCAACGGCTGGTCGAGGCCCTCGACGTGGAGCGCGAGCCGCGCGCCGTCCGCGATGCTTATGGCCACGGCTCGCCGCGCCACCAGGGAGACGGGGCGCCGCTGTGGAACGATCAGCTTCTCATCGCGCGGCGGCTGGTCGAGACCGGCGTCCGCTGCGTAACGGTCGCCTATGGCTTCTGGGATACGCACGGCGGCAACTTCAATCATCTGCGCAGCAACCTGCCGGTGTTCGATCGCGGCATTGCCGCGCTGGTGGATGACTTGCACGTGCGCGGCCTGGACAGGGACGTGAGCGTCGTGGTGTGGGGCGAGTTCGGCCGCACGCCGCGCATCAACCGCGACGCCGGCCGCGACCACTGGGCCCCCGTCAATTGCGCCCTGCTCGCCGGCGGCGGCATGCGCAGCGGGCAGGTCATCGGCGCCACCGACAAGATCGGCGCCTTCGCCAATCAGCGACCCGTTCACTACCGCGACATTCTGGCCACGCTCTACCACAATCTCGGCATCGACCCGCACACCGTGGTCCGCGACCTGCTCGACCGCCCGGTGCACATCCTGCCGGATGATGCGCGGCCGGTGCGTGAACTGTGTGGCTAGTACCGGCCGGCGACGCGTCGGCTCAGCTTGATCCTGGTGCCGCGGCTGTGGGCAAACGGGATAGCAGCCGTTCGGTGTCGGGAATCAGCGGATCACCGCCGGCGCGGCGGATGGCCGCCACGTGGCCACGAAGCATCTCCCAGTCCGTCTCCGAATCGATGTCGTACCAGGGTGGCAGGAGCGAGAGGCGGCACTCACGGGGCAGGCGCGCGATGGTCTGAGCCAGGACGGCGGCGGCGCCCCAATCGATGCCCTGGAAAATGACAGCGCTCGAGCGGCGCAGGCCGATGAGGTAGTAGCCGCCGTCAGTGGCCGGGCCGAGCACGACATCGGCCCTGTCGAGTTCGTCGAACGCCTGGTCAACGAAGGCTGTCGGCAAGGTCGGACTGTCCGTGCCGATGACCACGACGTGCCGACTGCCAGAGTCCAAGCGGCCGTCGACGAAGCGCTGCAACCGTTGCCCGAGATCGCCATCACCCTGCGGCGCCAGCGCGTAGCAATCAGCCGCCAGGGATTGAAAGTAGGCAGCGGCACTCGTCGGACTGAATACCAGAAAGCGCTCGGCACGGACCGCGGCCATGCGGCGGAGCGTGTCGCGGAGGAAGGCGTCGGCAACGTGCGCGGCTCCATCCGGCGACAGCGCAGCGGCGAGTCGGGTTTTCACCTGGCCGGGACGCGGTTCCTTGGCAAATACTCCCAGGGTTCTACACATGAAGTCCACGCTTTCTGGCGAAATGACGGCGCCCCGCCCGCTTGCCCGCCGCAACTTCCTTCGCTATCATGCCATTTTGCATTCACGAATGAAAGGGATAGGCGATGGGAGCTCGACGCATTCGTAAGAACCAGCGCAAGGTGGACATGGCCCTGTCTCGTCTTGTCAACGGTGAGATCAAGGTCAAGGAACGCGCCCGCCGCGACGCCCGCATGCGGCTGGCCGTCAAGAAGGGCAAGCTCCCCTACACTCCGGTCATCATGAGCTGGCTCAGCGTCAAGATAGACAAGCCCGGCCGTCTCATCACGCAGGCGGACGTCGACAAGCTGCTGGCCGAGCCGGCCAAGGCGTGACGACAAGCTGCTGGCAAGTCTCAGGATCCAGGCTTATCTGGCTTCCTCGCGTTTCTTCCACATTGCTTCCGCATGGGCGAGCTGTTCCTGGTAGTAACGGCGTAATTCCTCGGCGGCCGGGGCATGGCCCTTGTGCACCGCCGAGTAGTAGAAGCAGAATGCCTTGCCCAGCGCGAATGTCGCGGCCCCGGCGAGGGCGGCGCCGGCGACCGAGCCGACGACCGGGATGAACTTCACGACCTCGCGGGCCGCTTGCCGGACGACCATTCCCAGGCCCAGGGTGCCGGCCAGTTCCACGAATCGCTCGCCGCTCAGCGGCTGGCCATACAGCCGCGCGAGATGGTAGATCATCCGCGTCTGGATGCCTGGCAACAATAACAGATCGACCCAGGGGATGGGAATCGCGCCGGCGGAGGCTGCCAGGCTGCTGTAGCCGATGATGTACGGCAACGCCCGCGCCGCATACAGGTCCTGCAACTCGCCGGTGGCCTCGTCCAGCGTCAGGAGCGTCTGCCGATACGCGGACGGCAGCGACTCAAGCAGCGTTTCCTTGAGTTCCGGCCCGCCGTAGGCAGGCTCGTGAAAGCCCTCCGCCGGCGGCGTCAGGTCGAGCGGTACCGCATGATCGAAGAGCCCGGCAAAGCGCTCCCGCTGCGCGGCCAGGGTCCGCAGCAGATCGGCGCTGACGTCGGCGCTGCGATCCTCCGCCACGTTTCCGTCCTTGCCGAACGGGTACGGCAGCGGATGCTGCCGGCCGGGATACGCTTCGTGCAAGCAGGTGAGCGCCAGGACGATGGGCCGTTGCTTGCCGCGACGGCGAATGATCCGCAAGTGGTTGTGCAGGTTCTCCAGGGCATGATCGAGAGCCTTGACGGTGACGATGACAACATGCGCTCGGCCATCGAGACTGGCGAGGTCTTCCGCGGCGTCGTAACCCGGTTCGTCGAGACCGCGCGTGTCGAGAAAAGTAAGCAGCGGCGCTTCCGGCCCGGGAAAATGATACTCGCGGGTGAAGCGCGTGCATGGCCGAAATCCCTGGCCGATTTCCGCCTCCTCCGCCCCGGTGAGAAACTTGATGATGCTGGTCTTGCCGCTCTGTGTCTTGCCAAACAGCCAGAAGACCGGCACGGGCGCCTTGGCCCGCAGCCGTTCCAGCCGTTCCTGAAACGCGCTATCGCGCTCGCGGGAGGAGAACATTTGTTTGAAACGCTGCAGGATGTCCAAGTGCGGCCTTTCGCGAAAGTGACTGTTCCGCAGTCGTTATTCTAACGAACCACTGCGCGTTTCGCTTGGCTGCCAGATGGGCAGTCCGTGACGAAGTGTACCGAACTGTCGAGGTCGGCAAGACTTGCGCTACTTGCCCACGCACAGCAGTTCCCGCTCGGTTCGCCAGTACCAGCTGCCGTCGACGAGGGCCGGCGATGCTAGCGTCTTGGCGTTCAGGCGATTGACGTGGAGCAACCTGAACTCCGGGCCGGCGGCGAGGACAAAGGTCTCGCCCTCGTCATTGGTGAAGAAGACCTTGCCGTTGACGCCGACGGGCGAGGCGGAGAAGCCTTGCTGCGTGGCCTGGCCGCAGCGTTTCTGCCACATCAGCTTGCCCGTCCTTGCCTCGAAACAAGTGACGACGCTCACCATGTCGTTGACCATGTAGAGATAGTCGCCGTACAGCAGCGGGCTGGGCACGAAGGGCGAGCCCTTGATGGTCTTCCAGACAAGTTTGTCGGAGCGGGTGACGTCTCCGGTGCCGTCGGGACGGATGGCAAGCGTCGGGCCGGCCCGGCCTGAACAGCAGAAAATCATGCCATGGCCGACCACCGGCGTGGGAATGACCTCGACGAGGTTGCCGCCGCACGTCCAGATCTCCTTGCCGCTGGCCGGATCGTAAGCGCACACGCGTGACTGGCTGCTGACGATGATCTGGTCCTTGCCATTGACCGAGACGGCGATGGGCGAGCCCCAGCCGACGCTTTCACGCCGCTGCGTCTTCCACAATTCCTTGCCGCTGGCCTTGTCGAGCGCAACGACGAAGCCGCCCGTCTGGCCTTCCTGATCCTGATAGAGGATGACCTTGTCCTTGTAGAGCAGCGGCGAGCCGGCCATGCCGTGGAGCGTGTTGATCTCGCCAAGTGAAGCGTGCCAGGCCTGTTTGCCGTCGAAATCCACGGCGACGACGCCGAAGCTGCCGAAGTAGCCGTAAACACGTTCGCCGTCGGTGGCCGGCGTCCCGGACGCCCAGCCATTCTTGCCGTAGGCGCCCTCAGGCTTGCCCGGTGGCACGAAGCATTCCCACAGCTTCTTGCCATTGCCGCGGTCGAAGCAGAGCAGCGAACGCTTCTTCCCGTTGTCGTAAGCCGTGGTGAGGAACAGTCGATCCTTCCAGACGATGGGCGACGAGTTGCCCTTGCCGGGCACGGCGACCTTCCAGAGGACGTTCTCGGTGTCGGACCATTTGTCGGGATATTCAGCGGCGCCGACGGCCAAGCCCTGCCGTGTCGGCCCGCGCCAGCACGGCCAGTACTTAGCGTGGTCGCCGGCGGGGAGGACCATGCGGACCGCGTCGGCTTCGTCAGCACCGCTTATTCGAGCATGCCCCAAGCAAGCAATCATCAAACACGCAAGCAACAATCGCATCGTGTTAGCCTCATTCGTGATGGGCAGTGCTGTCGTCCGGGGCATGTGATCCGTGATTTAACGTGCCAGTGCCTGTATCCACGCCGCAGAAAAGGCATCAATCTCTTGGCGAGTGCGCCTCTCGGTGACGGCGATGCTGACGCAATTTTCCATGTGCGGATACCAACGGCCCAGCGGCAGTCCGGCGTGGTAGCCCGCTTGCAGCAGCCGGTCAAGGGTCTCCCGCGCCCGGCCGGGCAACTTCACGGTGAACTCCTTGAAAAACGGCCGGTCGAACTGCAGGCCGACGCCGGGGATCTTCCTCATCTGCTCGGCGAGATAATGCGCCTTTTGCAAGCACAGGTTCGCCGTCTCGCGCAATCCCTGGGGACCGAGTGCGGTCAGGTAGACGGCGGCGCGGAGGGCGAACAGGCCCTGGTTGGTGCAGATATTGCTCGTCGCCTTCTCGCGGCGGATGTGCTGCTCGCGCGTCTGCAGCGTCAGCACCCAGCAGCGCTTGCCGTTGCGATCCGTCGTCTGCCCGACGAGCCGACCAGGAATCTTGCGGACAAACTCCTCGCGGCAGGCCATGATGCCGAGGTACGGCCCGCCATAGACCATCGGATTGCCCAGACACTGCCCCTCGGCGATCGCGATGTCGGCGCCATACTGCCCTGGCCGTTTCAGGATGCCCAGGCTGATCGGGTCGAAGCTGACGACGAAGAGCGATCCTCGGGCTCGACACAACTCGCTGACGGCCTCGACCTCCTCCAGGCAGCCGAAGAAATTCGGATGCTGCACGATCACGCAAAGCGTCTCGTCGTCGATGGCCTTGCGCAGGTCATCCGGGTTCAGATAGCCATCGGGAGTCGGCAGTACCTGGAGGCTGAGCGGCAGATTGGCGATGTACGTTTGCAGCGCCAGCCGGTACTCCGGATGCACGCTGTCGGCGACCAGGACCTTGCCGCGCTTGTCGTGGATGCCGTGGGCCATGAGGACGCTCTCGGCCAGGGCGCTGCCGCCGTCGTACAGGCTTGCGTTGGCGACATCCATGCCGGTGAGCTGGCAGATCAAAGTCTGATACTCGAAGAACGCCTGCAAGCTGCCCTGGCTGGCTTCCGCCTGGTAGGGAGTGTAGGCGGTGTAGAACTCGCTGCGGCCGGCGACGGCGTCCACCACCGCGGGGATGAAATGATCGTAGCTGCCGCCGCCCAGAAAGCAGACGTCGTCGTCGGCCGAGCGATTGCTGCCCACCAGCTCCGCCATGTGTAGCTGCAACTCGATCTCGCTCAGGGCCGGCGCGATCGCCAGCGGCCTCTTCAGACGCACCCGGTCCGGGACGAGAGAGAACAGTTCTTCAATGGAACCGACGCCGATCGCCTCGAGCATCGCCTTCTGGTCGGCGGGCGTGTTCAGCACATAGGACACAATCAGCCTCCCGAGGAGATTTGCTTCTCGTACTGCTCCTGCGTCATCATCTTGTCGAGCTTGCTGCCAGGCTCGGCCTTGATCTTGATCATCCAGCCCTTGCCGTAGGGGTCCTTGCTGACCGGCGTCGGATCGTTGACCAGGGCGGTGTTGATGGCGATGACCTCGCCGTTGACCGGCGAGTACAGGTCGCTGACAGCCTTGACCGACTCGATCTCGCCGAAGCTATCGCCGGCGAAGACATTGTCCCCCACGTCCGGCAGTTCGATGTACACGACATCGGTGAGTTGCTCGACGGCAAACTGCGTGATGCCCACGGTGCAGGTATCCCCCTCCATGAGGGCCCATTCATGGGTGGGAGCAAAGCGCAGCTTCTTCAGGTCCATCAAAATCTCCTCGCGACGGCGTGCCTATTCTGCGGCCCAGGTTGACGATGGGATTTTACGAGCGACGCTGCGTATTGTCCCCTTGTTCTCAAGCCTGGCGAGCCGGGAGCGTCAGCGACCGGAGCAAGCAATGACGTACTCCGCGCTGGCGCTCCCGGCTCGCCAGTGGTCGACTGACCTGTCAGACTCGCTCCCGGGGCTTTACAATCGTGGCATGGCGGCTTCCGACGACAATGACGCACCTGCCCTGGCTGAGAAGATCGCCAGGCTGGTGGAGGAACGCGGCTGGAACCAGGACGAGTTCGCGCGCATCGCCGACCTGCACCGCTTGACGGTGCGGCAGATCCTGCTGCGTAACCCGCGGCGGCTGCACAACGCCACCGTGGCCGCCTGTGCGCGCGCCCTGGGCTTGAGCGTGAGCGACCTGCGGCTTCTGCCCATCGACGTGTTGTTGCCGCGCATGCAGCCGGCCGAGCCGACGACGCCGCGCAATCCCCTGCACCGGCTCTTCGAGGAAGCCGCCCAGCCTGAACTGATGGCCTGGCTGCAGCGCAACCCCGACCGCGCCCGCCTGCTCGCCGCCGACGAGATCGACGAACTCTTGTCGCTGCAAGGCACCGGCGGGCCCATGACCGCCTACGGCGTCGAGCGCTTCGTCGAGCTGATCGAGCGCAAGCGCCGCCTCAAGGAACAGGTCGACGCCATTGCCGGCACCGAGTATCTCGAAATCCTCGAAAAGCTGATCGGACTCTTGTACCAGAAGATCCAGCCGTATCCGGACAAGACGTAACGGCCTTGGAGCGCGGCTACCACTGTTCACACTGCCGCAGCGCCTCGTCGGACGTCAACACCTTCTTCCGCTCATCGGGATGCCGCCGAAACCAGGAGCGCACCAGGCACATGCCGTCCCAGTGTTCGTAGAGTTCGAGGATGTGGTCGGAAAGCGGCTGGCGATAGGTTGCCGTGATGAGGTCGGCGGCAGCCAGGGCGGACCCGGCATCGCGCGGCGCGGCGATCGCTGCCGCCGTCCGTCCGCCGTGGATCAGGTACCACGTTGCGCGGCCACGGCCATCCGGCGCGGGATAGATGTAGCTCTCACGGGCACGCAGGTCGCGGACGTGATCCAGCTTCTCCACCAGCCAGCCGAGCGACGCCAGCCGATCGCGATAGCTAGCAGCCAGCTCATACTCCTGGGCGACGGCGGCGCGGCGCATGGCTTGCTCGATTGCCGCCAGCGCGGAGCGATCCGTGCCGGTGAGGAAGCCTTGGGCCGAGCGGACCTTGGTCGAGTAGTCGTCGCGCGTGCAGGCGGCGAAGCACGGGCCCAGGCATGTTCCGAGGTCGTGGCGCGGGCAGCCCGCCGAAAGCTCGAGATGAAAGAGCTGCTTCTGCTCCGCGAAGATCATTTCCAGGGTTTGCGGGCAATCACGCAGGCGAAACAGGTCGTTGACCCGGCGGACCGCGTCGCGCACGCGCCTGCCGAGCGGGACGGGTCCGAAGCAACCGAGCGACCGCGCCGCCGGCTTGCGTGACAGAAACAGATATGGCGCCGGCGCTCTCCCCAGACAGACAAATGCGAACAACCGGCGCAACGGTTGCCCTTGCACGTTCCACCTGGGCCGCCAGCGGCGAATGAGGTCCAGCTCGCGGTGCAGGGCGGCAAACTCGCTGGAGCACGGCTCAAAGGCGATGGCCCGTGCCTGCCGGATGATCCGTCGCGTCCTGCGATCCCGGCCCTTGCGAAAATAGCCGAGCAGCCGCTTGCGGAGGTCCTTGGCCTTGCCGACGTAGATGAGCTGGCCGTTTTGGTCGAGCATGCCGTAGACGCCGGGCCGGCCGGGGCACAGCTGCCGCAACGGCCCGCGCAAACCCGCCGCGCGATCGGCAGCGATCAGGGTGGGCGGCGCGCAGCCGGCCGGCTCGAACGGATTCCGTCCCCAGTCCACGAGGGGCGTCGTGCGCATCGTGCCTCACAATATAGCGGACACCGGCAAGTTGCACAAACCGAATCGGAACTGGCCGAGTGACGGCGGCATGTCAAAATCAATGAAGTGTCCCGGTCAAGCCGGCACGACGGCGGAACAGCCGCAAAGCCGGTTCCATGATCCGGATGGTCGATCTGCACGTCAAAATCCGAAGAACATGCCTGACCGAAGCACGATACTAGTAACACTGTGCGTCGAAGTCTGCACGCGCCCGGCCTTTTCAGTCGTTTGGGTAGTAGCGGAATTTACCCGCGAGAACCTCACGTTTCCCTCAGAAAACCATCACACTCCGCCCATATTCTCGTCATTCATAGCGTACAATTCGGCAGCAGGACAAAAGGCCCGCTCAAAGGAGGGTAGGGACATGCTGGTTCTGAGCCGCAAGTTGGGCGAAAAAATCGTCATCAACAACAATATCTCCATTACTGTCGTTGATATCGATCGCGGCAAGATTCGCCTGGGCATTGAAGCGCCTCGCGAGGTGCCCATCTTCCGCAAGGAACTCTTGAACGGCGACGCGCCGGTCAAGTCTCCCGTGGCTGCCACGCCCGTAGCCGTCAAGAACTGATCTCTTTTTCCAGGCTCCCCCTGGTTGCAAAACCTCGGGCCCACGCTACTTGGGCCCGAGGATTTTTTTGTGCTATCCTGTTTACGTTTCGCGCTCGCCCGGCGCCTTGCAAAACAGGTGCACCTATTCAAACAGCCGGCTCACCGATTCATTGAAGTGGATGCGCTTGATGGCGTCGGCCAGGAGCGGGGCAACGCTCAGGACCTTGATGCGCGGCAGGTGCTTTTCCGGCGTGAGCGGGATGCTGTCCGTCACCACAATCTGCTTGATGGGCGCGTCGCGCAGCTTGTTGATGGCGTCACCGCACAGCACGGCGTGAGTAGCGCAGGCATAGACTTCGCGAGCGCCGTTCTCGCGCGCCGTCCTTGCCGCTCCCACCACGCTGCCGGCCGTCGAGATCATGTCATCGAAGATCACCGCCACCTTGCCCTGCAGCGGGCTGCCGATCAGGTTCGCCTGCTTGGTCTCCGTGGCGCTGGCGCGGCGCTTGTCGACAATGGCAATGGAGCCGCCCAGCTTCTTCTGATGCACCAGCGCCCTCTTGATGCTGCCTTCGTCGGGGCTGAGCACCACGAATTCGCTGGACGGAATGTTCAGCGAGCGGATGTAATCGTTGATGACCGGCGCGGCATGCAAATGATCCACGGGGATGTCGAAGAACCCTTGAATCTGGGCGGCATGCAGGTCCAGCGCGAGGGCGCGATTGGCGCCGGCGCTGGTCAGAATGTTCGCCACCAACTTGGCCGTGATTGGCACGCGGCCAACGTCCTTGCGGTCCTGCCGGGCGTAGCCGTAATAGGGAAGCACGGCGGTGATGCGTGCCGCGCTCGCCCGCTTCAGGCTATCGAGGATGACCAGCAACTCCATGATGTTGTCGTTGACCGGCGGGCAGGTTGGCTGCACCACGTAGACGTCACGGCCGCGGACATCCTCGTCAATGCGCGCCCAGAACTCGCCGTCCGGAAAATTCTGCAAGGTGATCTTGCCCAGCGAGTCTCCCAGGCACTGTGCAATTTTCTCGGCGAGGGGTACATTGGCCCGCCCGCTGAACACCTTGAGCATGTTTTTCTGATTCATGACGCCCTCTTGGTGGCCGGCAAGTAGACATTATATATGGCGGAGGCTTTCGGTTCCCTCAAGTGCAGCGATCCTGCATGGCGGCGGGGAAGTCGCGCGTTCGCAGGCGATTCAGGCCTGCGCGCATCAGAGATCTGTGTCGGCCGACGGTCATCGACCGGTTCGATGGATTGAGCAGTCGATTCATGAACGACATGGCCGACGCAGGTGGCGGGGAAGTCGCCGAAGACGCCAGCGTCATCCGGGCGGCGCGTCTCACGAAACGATCGAATGGACGACACGGCCGCGCACGTCGGTCAAGCGCATGTCGCGGCCGGCATAGCGGTAGGTCCGTCGCTCGTGATCCAGGCCCAGCAGGTGCAGGATGGTCGCGTGCCAGTCGTGCATGTGAACGCGGCCCTCGACGGCCTCGAAGCCATGGTCGTCCGTTCGGCCGTAGGCAAGTCCGCCCCTGACGCCGCCGCCGGCCATCCACATGGTGAATCCCTTGTTGTTGTGGTCGCGGCCATCGCCCTGTGCGTAGGGACTCCGGCCGAACTCGCCGCCCCAGAGGACCAGCGTGTCATCGAGCAAGCCACGGCGCTGCAGATCGGTGAGAAGCCCGGCGATCGGCTTGTCGATGGCCTGGCAGCTGCTCGTGAGCGACTCTCTGATATTGCGGTGGTGATCCCAGCCTCCCATCGTCACCTCGACGAAGCGGACGCCCGCCTCGATCAGGCGACGAGCCAGCAGGCACTGCCGACCAAAAGTGCTGGACCCGCCCGCCGGGGCGCCGAAGCGGCCCCGACCCCCGTTTCCGTCGCCGCGCTCGTCGATACCGTAGAGGCTCATCGTCGCAGCATTCTCCTGGCTGAGATTGAGCACGTCCGGAAACTCAAGCTGCATGCGGAACGCCAACTCGTAGGACGAGATCAAGCCTTCGATCTCTGGATGCTGGCCCAGCGACTGCGCGGCGCTGCGGTTCAACTCCTGCAGGTAATCGAGTTGCACGCGCTGGGTGCCCAGCGGACGGCGCGAGTTACGCAGGTTGCTCACCTGCTCGCCGCCGCCGATCCGCGTTCCCTGGTAGACAGCCGGCAGGCACGATGCACCGTAGTTCGCCGGGCCGCCATTGTTCTGTGGCGGGCGGATGGTAACAAAGCCCGGCAGATTGTCGTTGGTCGTACCGAGGCCGTAAAGGACCCAGGCCCCGAGGCTTGGCCGTGGGAACTGATAGATGCCGCAATGCATCTGCAAGAACGCCTGGGCGTGGTTGGGCAGGTCGGTGTGCATGCCGTTCAGCAAGCAAAGCTTGTCGGCATGTCGAACCAGTTCGGGGAAGAGCGAGCTGACCCAGAGGCCGCTTTGCCCGCGCTGGGCGAACCGGAAGGGCGAGCCGAGCAGCCTGCCACGGGCAAACCCGCCTGGACCGCGCGGTGCAGCCTTGCCGTCGTCGGCAGTGAGCTTTGGTTTGTAATCAAACGTGTCCACATGACTGGGCGCTCCCTCCATGCAGAGGAAGATCACGCGCCGCGCCTTCGGCGTGAAATGCGCTGCCCGCGGCGCGAGCGGATTCGTGGTGCTGGCCCGGGCGGCCTGCTGGTGCGCCAGCGCGGCAAATGCCAGGTAGCCGAATCCGGAACTGGTTGTCTTCAAGAACGTCCGGCGCGATTGCATCGTTCGACTCCGATCACTTGCGATACTGAAATTCGGCGCTGGCGAACAACGCCTGGCAAAAGGCACTCCATGACTCTCGTTCCTGCTGCGTGGCGGGGACGCGATCCTTCGCTAGCTGCGCCCGATACCTCGCGAGAAAGGCCTCGGCGTTGGTCTGTTCCTTTGCTGTCGGCGGCCGGCTGTAGAACCGGAGAAATGCTTGCCGAATCCTTGGCGCCTCGGCGCCGTGGCTCTTGAGCAGGCGGTCGGCGGCCATATCCGCCGCACGCATCACGAACACATTATTCAAGAGGAACAAGCTTTGCGAAGGGACCGTCGTCGTCGGACGCTCGGCGGTGATCAGGGTCGGATCGGCACCGTCGAACAGCGTGAGCACCTCGGGCAACCTGTCGCGAACGATCGGCAGATAGATGGAGCGATGGGTGTTCCGCGGGTCGTTAATCGCGGCGCTGATCGGGTCACCGCCCCGACCAAACCGGGTCACCGGTCCCTCGCCGGCCTTTGCCACCACCGAGCCCACCGGCGGCATGAAGTCCAGTTGCTCGCTCACGGCCAGCAAGGCATCGCGCAGGCTCTCCGCGTCGAGACGCCGCGGCGTTGACCGCCAGAGCAGCGCGTTGTCGGGATCCACCTCCAGGGCACTGTCACTCGCACTCGAACTCAGCTGGTAGACACGACTCATCAGCAGGTGCTTGATGAGCTTCTTCACGCTCCAGCCATTATCCATGAAGTGATGAGCCAGGCGGTCGAGCAGTTCCGGGTGCGTGGGCGGACGTCCGGCCAGCCCAAAGTCGTTGGCGGTCGGCACCAGGCCGCGACCGAAGAGCTGCAGCCAGACACGATTGACCATAACGCGCGCGGTCAGCGGATTTTCACGGCTGGCGATCCACTCGGCGAGTTCGTGCCGGCCGCTTCTGGTCGCATCGATGCTGATGGGCGTCTTGCTGATCACTTGCAACGTGCCACGAGGGATGCGGGTGCGGCCCGGCTGATCGGCTTCGCCGCGGATGTAAACCGGGCTGTCACTGATGGTGTGCGTGCCGTCGTAGGTGAACCCGGCGAACCCGAACTTGCCCCTGGACGATCCGCCGGGGCCAGCCGGCTTGTCGCGGACGCCCATCGCCAGCAGCTTCGGGTTGCCGTCGGCATCGAATGCGTCCAGCTTCGCCTGCAACAGCGAGATCTGTCCGGTGGCGAAGAACTGCTGGATCGGATCCCTCATTCTCTTCATCGAGGAGCGCACGGCCCTGAGCTGATCCTCGACGCGCTTGCGTTCTGCGGGAGTCTGCCGGGCCAGGGCGATGGCCGGCTTTTGCTTCCTTCGGCAGCGATAGCAGTGGCGCCACCCGCTGTGCGTTGATGTAGCGAACGGTGCCGTAGCACACCTCGGTGCTGCGGAAGATGCCGGCGAGGGCGTAGTAGTCCTGCTGCGGGATCGGATCGAACTTGTGGTCGTGGCAGCGGGCGCAAGCGGCCGTGATGCCCAGAAACGCCTGTGTGGTCACGTCGATCTGCTCGTCAACCAGGTCCAGCTCGAACTTGAGGCCGTTGCGCTCGTTCAGGATTCTAGGGCCGATCGCCAGGAATCCCGTCGCGACCAGCCGTTCGGCAACCACCTTTGGATCGTCCGACTTCATCAGGTCGCCGGCAAGTTGCTCCTTGATGAACTGGTCATACGGCTTGTCGGCATTGAACGCCGCAATGACGTAGTCGCGATAGCGCCAGGCGTGCGGGTAGTTGAAGTTCACCGTCTTGCCGGTGCTCTCGGCATAGCGGGCGACGTCGAGCCAGTGACGTGCCCACTTCTCACCGAAGCGCGGCGACGCCAGCAGGCGATCCACGACCTTCTCGAACGCATCGGCGGCGGCATCGGCGGCAAAAGCCTCCGCCTCGAGCGGCGTCGGAGGCAGGCCGATCAGGTCGAAGCTGACGCGGCGCACCAGGGTCCGCCGGTCGGCGTCGGTCACCGGAGTCAGCCCTTTCACTTCCAGGGCCGCGAGGATGAATCGATCGACATCGCTGCGCGGCCACGCCGAGTTCTTGACCTCGGGTTCCGCTATCTTCTGCGGCGGCTGATAGGCCCAGTGTTCGCGGCCTTTTTCAATGCTGACATAGGGGTACGCCGCCTTGCTCTCGGCACGCGGATCGGGCGCGCCCATGCGGATCCATTCCTCGAAGTCGTGAACGATGGCTGCGTCGAGCTTCTGCTTGGGCGGCATGGCCAGGTTGGGATCGCGGTGACTCAACGCCTTCATCAGCAGGCTGCGCGACGGCGCGCCCGGCACGATTGCCGGTCCGGTGTCGCCGCCCTTGAGCAAGCGATCCCGGCTGTCGAGGGCTAGCCCGCCACGCACCTTCTTTCCATTGCCGACTGAGTGGCACTCGTAACACTTCGCGACCAGGACAGGCCGAATCTTTTTCTCAAAAAACGCCACACCCTCGGCAGGCAGCGCCTTGGCGGCGCTCTTGACGGCGACCGGCGGCGACCCGTCGGGCGCTTCCTGTGCGGCAGCGAACCCGCACAAGACAAGAATGCCGACCAGAGCCAGGTGGGAACTGAACCGAAACATGTCAATCCCTCCGGTTCATACGCTTCGTCGTGCAATCCGACCGACCAAGGAACGCTGCCAGCGAAATGTCACCGATCGTTCTTTGCCGGATTTCCCGGACCAAAACGCGGCGGCGGCCCGAAGCCGAAGCCGATCGGCACCGGCTCGAAGCCCTTGGCCTTGCCCTCAAGCTGAGCTGCCACCGACAGCGTGCGCTTTTCGATGAACCGGCGAGGCGGCATCGAGCCGCCAAAAGTCCCGCCGCCGAAGCCCATTCCGAAACCGCCACGCCCCGCGCGCCCTTCCTTTCGCGCCGCGACCGCCTTCGCCTCGTTCGCCATCGGCGTTTTCAGGGCGCCCTCGATGTGCTCGAGATTCTCGAGCAGCTTCTTCTTGGTGAAGGTTGTCGCCGTCATATCCTTGACGAACGCCAGATAACGTTCCTTGTGTTGCTTGATCGCGAACAGCCGGTCAATGAGCTTGTTCTTGCCCGCGTGTGGATGGTGGATGCTCAGCTGGACCTGCTGCTCCGGCATGCCGGCGGCGGGCCAGGTTGCCAGCGACAGGTCCAGGTCCCATGGAATGAAGGCGAACTTGTTGGTCTCGGGAATCAGATAAAGGAAGTAATTGTGGCCATAGCCCAGATAGCTATCGAGATTGGCGAGGAGAGCGTTGGCGGCGACAAATCTCAGGAAGGCCTCGACATCCAGGAAGGCGACGATCTCCCTGGCGAAGGCCTCATCGTCAGCGCTGCTGATCAGCTTGGCGAAGTCGATGAGCCGTTTTTTCTGGGCGTCCGTGGGCTGGTCCTTGGGCCTGTAGCGCTCCTTGTAGAGATTCCAGTTGGAGCCGATATACGCCGGCCCGCCTTGCAGTCCTTCGGGCTTGAGCAGCATCCCCTTGCCATCCTTGAAGTGTGTCTTGAGGAAACCCTTGTTGACCGTTTCAACCACGGTGTAGACGCCGACAAGTTCCTTGTCGTACTTGCCGGGTACCGTGAGGGTCAATTCGGCGACGGAGGTCCGCGGCGCGGGCACGCCGGCGTCCCGGAAAAACGCGTAGGACAGCGCTTCGCGCGCCCGCGACGGGTCGCTGACGCCGCAGTTGAAGTTGAGCCCGGTCAGCCCGTCGAGTTTCTGTCCCTTGACATGCCTGTTGAAGTCGAACTTCAGCGACTTCTTCAGGGACTTGGCGGTCGCGAGGAAGGTGTAGTTGCCCTTGTAACGGACGCCGACGTTCTTGTACGTTTTGCCGTCGAAGGTGACATCTCCCTGAGTCCAGGGGAGGTCGATGCCGAACGTATTGCGGTGCGTCCCTTCCGGTTGTTTGCGGGGCGTCCCAAAGCCCGGAGGCCCGAACTTTGGCATGCCGGCTGGAGCCAGAGCTACGAACTGCTTCTCGGTCATCGTCAGATGAACCTGCACGACCTTTGCCAGGCCGAACACACGTTCGCCAGCGGGCCCTTTCTTGTCGGCGGCAGATGCTGGAAAAGTGGGACACGCCGACAACAGCAGAAGCATGGCCAACCAGAGCGGGGAGCGGCTCATTGCTGATCGTACCTTCCAGTATGTGATGGGACGGTAGCTTGAGAAGAATTATAACTACTTGAGTGATGAGAAGCTGATGAATGCTGTCTTGGCAACGTGAGCTTGCGAGGCCGAATGTGCAGGGCTGCCAAAAAACGCTTGCAGCGAACGTGCCTCGGCCGCGAGCGGCAAGAAATGAACCGCTTCCGTGACCACGGAGCCGCGCACGAAGCGAGTCTTCGAGCGCGGAAGGGTAGACATACCGCCGGCAGTTTTTCGACTCATGTAATCCTGTAAGCGGTGGACAGCGAGGCATGCTGGCGGCCGCTTACTTCGCGCGCGGATCTGCTCTTTGGACTACGAGGCGGAACTCCGCCGGATCAACTTCCGCGTCGCCCACACCACGATATAGAGCAGCACAAGCCACGGCAGCACGAACAGCACGCCGATGATCAGCCAGCCGGCGCTGACGGACAACCCCCGCAGGCTCGTGGCAATGCCGCTGCGGACTTCCGCCCAGAGCCCCTGATCGCGCGGCACCAGCAACTCGGCGTTGCCGGCGACCACCTCGATGCGGGCGATGGCCAGCTTGCCGTCGGGAGCGTTCGGATTGGGCGTGACCTCCGAGGCGCTGGTGCGGCCGGCGTTCTTGAGTTTCTCCAGAAGAGTGGCCGCGGCGGTCAGCGGCACGTCGTAGACCGCCCGGCCCAGCACCTTGCCGGTCCGCTCCTGGCGCACCTTCGGCGGCTGCACGACCCGGCCGCCGGCGTCGCGAACCTCGTCGTTGAAGGCACGCAGCGTCGTCGCCACGTCGCTGACTTCCAGGAGCAGCGAGATGTTCTCGCGCGGCGGAATGGCTGACGCCGGGGCCAGGTCGAGCTTGTAGAGCACCTTGGCGTCCGTGACGTTGTCGCTCTCCGGCACGCGGCTGACCTGGCGGGAAAGCTGCTCGCCGGTCTCGGTCAGGACGGCTTGCAACGCCGCCTCGCTGTCGCGGCGGATGTGGAACTCCAGCGCGCCGGTCACATTCTGGCGATCCTGCTCGTTGAGCTGCGAGTTGACGATGCGGCCCTTGACCTTAACGACGGCCTCGCGCAGCTCGCGGAACACCTTGGCGACATCCGTGGCCGCAATCTTGAGCGTCACCGTCTCGCGCGGCTGGACGTTGGCGAGGTTATAGAGCGACACCTGGAACTGCGCATCGCCGCGGGTCAGCTTGCCGATGAGCGGCATCTTGCCTCCCTCGGCGTTGAGCACGCGCTCGATGTGCAGGCGGACCATGTTGCCCAGCTGCCGCAGCCGGTCGCGCATCAGCCCGGCCGAATCGGGAGCGACCTCGAAATACAGCAAGGCGTTGAACTGACCCGCCGTCCCCTGCTTCAATTCCGACTTGGTGATGCGGCCCTTCAGCTCGCTGATCGCCTTCTGGGCATCCTGGTAGGCTTTCTCGACATCGTCCACCTCGATGCCGGCCTCGATGCGCTCGCGCTCGGCGACGGCGGCTGCCAGCCGGATTTCCTTCTCCGTCAGGTTCACCGTCAGCGTGGAGAGTGAAATCTGGTTGGCGTAGTAGCGGATCTCGCCTTCCAGCTCCTCGATCTTGGTCCGCCAAACGCCCAGCTCCTTCTCGGCGGCGACGAGGTCCTTGATCTCGCCCTTGCCGGACTTGATGATGTTGAGCAGGCGTTCTTCCATGGTCCGGGCCGCCTTGAGCCGGCTTTCCATGTCGGTGTACTGCTTGGTCACATCTTGGCTGCCGATCCGCTGCCCCTTCAGGTCGCCCGCCTTGCTGATGACCTTGCGCAGGTTCAGAATCAAATCGTCCAGCTCGACGAGCGGCACGCGGACGACGACCGAGCCCTTGACCTTGCCGTTGGCCAGCTTGTCGCTGTTAATCGTGGCGACGAAGCCGCCATTGGTCGCGTTGACCAGCTTCATGATGGCCGCCACGGCATCGTCGAACGACTCGACCTCGAACTCGATCTCGCCGGAGCGGATGATCTTGCGATTGTCGACGCGCGGGGCAGGCTGGACGGGAGGCTTCTTCTCGGGCTCCTTTTGCTTGGGAGGCTGCGCGCCGAAGCCTCCAGTGCTGGGTTGTAGCCCGAGCAAATGATCTTGACGCGACTCACTGAACTTCGCGGCCTTATCCGGCGTGCCCTGTTCGGGCTTCTTCACGGACCTGGCGAAGATCTCACCGGGGCGGAAATAGTCCGTGTGCGATTTGAAACCAAAACCGGGAGCTTGCCATTCTTTCGCGATCAGAGAATCCGGCATGGCCGTTGTCGGGTTGTTCATGCCCCCTAGGTTCTGAGCCTCGGCGGTTTTCTGCGTTCGCTGCTTTTCCGTCAGGTTCTCAAGCAGCTTGGCCTGACCCGGTACGGAAATCCCAGACCTTCGCTCGACTGAATAGTTGATATCCTTTTCTGCCAGCTGCTGCTTATCATTCGCGTCTGCCACCTTCTCCTTTTCCTCGCCCGAGGCCAGACGCCTGCCGTCCGAAGAGAACGCGATCTCATTCGGAGAAGCTCTTTCGACCTTGTTCGTCAGATCGCGTGCCCAGTCGGAACCGAGTGTCAACCCGTCCACCGACTCAAGAGGTCTAGCAGAACTGACCTTTGGAATACCCCAAAGCGTGGACGCCATGCTTCCAGTCGGCACGTCTGAACCGTCGATATCACGGCTGAAGTTCAGGCCATGTAGAGTCGTGCCGTTGATCAGCGCGGACCATCTACGCTCCTCAGGCGTCGAGGCGCCCTGAGGCATGAGACTGCCAACCTCAAAGTCCATAGGCTCGGGCAAACCATGCAGCGCCAGACTCGTTTGCTTCAGGCGGTTGTCAGCGTGCGGCTGCGACATTCTGAATTCGTCGAGATTGAGGACGCTACTGACCGCGGCTCCGGTGGCTGCGAAAAGCAAGATTGCTGCTGCCGCGATCAGTCGCTTACCACCGCGAGTGAAGGGCCGGAACCGCCACCGCAACGGCTGCTCGCGGATCGCCTGGATCATGCGGTCCTCTAGCGCCGCCGCCGGGCGCACGGGGGCGAACAGGCCTTCGAGCCGGCCGTCGATGCCGCGGGCTTGCTCCAGCGCGCGGGCGCAGTCACCGCACTCGGCCACGTGCCGCTCCAGCCGGTCACGCTCGGCCCGGTCCAGCCCGCCGGCCAGGTAGCTTTCCAGCGAATCTTCAACCCAGGCATGCTCGCTCATGTCAATCTCCATCTGCTTCTCTTGCGAAGTCGTGGCCCCACTCGCTTGCGGTTTCGCGCACGTTGTCGCGCGCGATACGGAGCGCGAAACCGCCGAGCGAGCTTGGACTACGCTTGTCTGGCGGGTGGCTCCATTCTTGCGCGGAGCATCTTCAGTCCCCGGTGCAGCAATCCGCGCAGCGCGCCGTTGCTCAGTCCCAGCTGCATCTCGATAGTCTCGTAGTCGGCGCCGGCGAGGTAGCGCAGCGTCAATGGCAGGCGATACTCCTCAGGCAGCGAGCGCAGTGCGGCCAGCACCTGTCGCCGTTCCTCGTCTTGCTCGATGGCTTGATCGGGCGCCGGCGCTTGCCCGGTGACTTCGGAGAGTTCCTGGCGAGTGCCCGGCAGCTCGGCCCGTTTCAGCCGGGCATCCCGGCGGGCGGCGTCGTAGACCACGTTCTGGGCGATGGTCAACAGCCAGGTTCGCAGGCTGCCCGGCTCACGCAGGCGTT
This sequence comes from Planctomycetota bacterium, assembly GCA_016873095.1. GTDB lineage: Bacteria > Planctomycetota > Planctomycetia > Gemmatales > Gemmataceae > VGYC01. The sequence goes on from VGYC01000021.1 coordinate 34,812, forward strand.
CCAGCGAGCGATAGGCCAGGAGCAGCGTCTCTTGCAGCAGATCCTCGGCCCGATGCGTATCGCCCGTCTCCAGATAAAGGCGCGCGAAGATCAGCCGCGACGTGCGCCGGACCAGCTCCTCGAAAGCCGCCCGGTCGCCCCGCTGCGCCTGCCGAACCAGGGCTGCCTCACTTTCCTTCATCAGGGCTCCCACAAGATGCAGACGACGGCGGCGGACGAAGCGCGCGCAAGCGCTGCTCGGGTTTTTCATTTTCAATTGGTCGTTCTCAATTCTTCATTGTTGAGCGCTGCGCGCAGTCGAACAGTGAATAAATGAAGAATTGAGAACGAAAATGAATAACCGGCGGTGAGAAGGGACAGCGGACTTACTGGGTCGTGTGCCCTTGCCGCTCAATCTCCTCGCGGTCCTCGACCTCGTCGTCATCCAGCACGGCGTTGTCGATGTAGGCAGGCGTGTCGCCGTCGCGCGGGGCGCCGAGGACGTCGAGGACGGTGGGATGACTTGGCGGCCGCTCGCGCGGCAGGAAGTAGCCTTCCACGACGACGGCCTGCTCGCGATACTCGGGAAACTCGAGCAGCGCCTCGTGCAAGCGGCGCAGTCGGTAGTGAGGGATGCTCGCGAACAGGTGGTGAGGCAGGTGGTAGTCCTGGCCCATCGGGAAGACGGCGAAGTTGATGAGCGGGTTGACGAAGAACACGCGGGTGTTGGTCAGCCAGCCACGGCCGCCGTTGCCATGCTGCACCAGTTGCCGCAGGATCATGAAGAACGAAAACGATGTGAAGATCGGCACCAGCCACAGCAAGAAATAATAGAACGCCGCCCACGGATCAACGAGCAAGCTCAGCCAGGCCAGGCCGGAGAACAGCGCCGTGATGTAGGTGATGCGCATGAGAGTCATTGCCCGCATCGACACCACGGGATGCACGCGGCTCTGGTGATACATGCGCTCGGGGATGAGAGCATAAAAGGTCATGATTGCGGTATACAGTCCCAGCGGCACGACGGCGAGCAACAAGGGCTCTTCCAGTCGCACGAAAGCCGTCAGCGTGCCGATGAGGGCGAGCATGTAAACGATGCCGACGCGCACCGTCGTCTTGCACGGCCTCCAGCCCTTCTTGAGATACGGATTCTTGTCCGTCGGGATCGCATTGTAGGCGGCGCGGATGCGCATGTAGCGGATGAGATTCGGCACCCAGAGCTGCTTCACCAGCGTCCAGAGGAACACGCCCTTGGCCAGCGGAAAGTCCAGCCAGTGGCCGCTCGTTTGAAGCTGTGACACATCCGGGTCGCGCTCGGGATCGTTGACGAACTGATGATGCGCGAGATGCTGCAAACGGTAATGATGTATGGAGCTATACAGCGGAAACATGCACAGCCAGTCGGAGACGAGGTCGTTGAGCAACCGATTCCGGAACAGGATATGATGCGAGCCTTCGTGCGCCAGCCCGGTGAGTTGATGCTGCCCGGCGCCGATCAAGACAATTGCAAGAAGGCTGACCGGCACGTTCCACCACCAGGACAGACCCAGGGCCTCGCGTTCATGGAAGAACCAGATCGGGGCGGCGATGACGATGGCGAGGTACAGGTAGGTGCGAACGATGTAGACTAGATTGGAGACGTTGTCCGTCTGCCGCAGATCCTGCAAGACGTGGTTCAGGCGCGGATCGCGCAGGGATCTGGTGCGTGCATGCTCGGCGGTGGCCATCTTTAAAGTCCTTTATCTATTTTACCCACACTTCTCATTTTTACCGAGCGCGGTAGCCGATTTCTGGCCAAGCTGTAGAGCCGGGGGCCGGCATAACCGGCACGCGGTGCCAATCCAGCATGCCGTCGTCGGTATTCTGATGTGACTGTGTTACTTCTCAGTAAGTCTGGGTTGAAGCGGCCAAGGGACGCGCGTGGGTGTGTAAAACTCGTAAGCGCAGCGCACTCCAGAATGCCGCACCCAGGGAAACTGAGAACCTACGAGGCTGTCGTTGCAACAGGACAGGATTCCCGAAAGCGTACCAACACGTCACCAGAGCAGACTTCCCAGGACGCCAACGGCAGAGAGCACGACCAGTGCGATGGTCGCGCTCCAGCCGGGGTGATCGTTGATAAAGGCGCGGCATGCACGGAAGCCACGGCGAAATAGGCTGAGACGCCGCCGCGCCTTGAACTCGCGCAGCAAGAACGTGCGATGTTCCAGCAGCACGACTCGACCGGCGAGCCAGTCACGGGCGAGCGCCTCGCGCTGCTGGGCGTCCAGCATTCCAAACATCAGCGCGGTCATTTCCAGGCGTGCCATGGCGACAACGCGATAACCCGGCTGGCCCGGCTTGCCAACGATCGGCGGAAATCTTGCCACGCTATCGTGAATCTGCTCCAGCCTGCGCGTCAAGTCGATCTGCTCGCTGTCGCGCGAGAGACGGCGCTTGGGCCGATTGAGATACCTGCCGGCCTTGTCCCACGCGATCAGCAGTTGCCGCGTCAGGTCGATGCGCTCGATCAGCGCCGGAAAAGTGCCCAGGCCGCGCCGCGCATCGAAGGAAGTCGCAGGGCACTCCGGCGGCGGGCTGACAGCCTGCCCAATCGGCACGTCCGGCACGCTTGCCGGAGTGCTCGCCGGAATGCGTGTCGGTGCTGCGACGGTCTCAGTTGCTGCGGCGCAGGCCGTTTCAGGCTGATCAACGTGCTCATTTGCGCTAGCCACCGTAGCCGCCATGAGGGCCGGACCGCGCACGGGAGGCGGGGTCTGCCGCCAGTCCACCTGCGTCTTGGGGCCAACCGCAGTGTCATCGCTGACATTGGCAACGGCCACTGTCGCCGAGGTGCTTTCGCCCGTCGTTGCGGCGGCCGACCCGGCTCTCAATCCGGCCCGTTGCAAGTCATATTCCCGCTTGCTGGCCGGGTCGCTGAGGCACATGAATGCTTGCGCCAGGCGATTCATGGCCTCCGTCGCCTGCTCGGGATGCGAGAGCTGATAGCAGCGCAGCTTGGCCAGCCGGTCGTGGGCGTGCTGCTCGATGAGCGCAACGTCGCCCTCGCCGGACTTCAAGCCAAGCAGGGAATAGTGATCGGGCGGCCAGGAGTCGGTCGGCAATCCAAGCCACTTGCAGATTGGTTGGTGTTCCATAGCCCGGTAGCATCTTCGCGGACCACGCTGCAACCTGTAGGCCGGGCTTTCTCGCCCGACGCACCATGCTCGTGGACTGCCATCGCCGAGTCGGCGTCGAACGGCCGACCTACTTGATAACATGCCAAATTTGGGGGCAAAAAGCAAAGAGCAAATCTTCGCCAGCTTGCCAATATCAGCTTACCTTGTTTCCCGGCGCGGGGATGTGCTAGAACCTGTTCGCCCTCCTGCAAACCCGGCGATATGCCACCGAATCGCCACGACACGGAAGTTGAATCCGACGAGTCCGCGACATGAAGAACTTTGTCCGCGCCCTGCGTTTCGCCTTTCCCTACCGGGCCCGGATCATCGTTTCGGTGATCTGCGCGGTCCTGGCTGCCCTGTTCTGGAGCCTCAACTTCACGGCCATCTATCCGACGATGAAGATCGTCGGCTCCGGCAAGAACTTGCAAGAACTTATTGATGATTCCATCGCCGACGTGCAGAAACGAAGCGACGAGGTGCGTGCCGGGCTGGAGGACAAGCTCAAGGAGCAGAAACGGCTGCTCACCGAGCCGCCCGACGCCGATCGCTTCAACCAGGAACGGCACATTGCCCGCGACATCGCCGTTGCCGAAAGCAAGTTGAAGAGCGCTGCCCATGAGGATGCCCGTTATCGCCATGCCAAGCGCTACATCGACGCATACTTGCCGACCGATCGCTTTCGCACCATTGCCTTTCTGGTCGGCCTGGTGGTGATCGGCATGGCCCTGAAGGGCATCTTCGAGTTCTTCCAGGAAACACTGGTTGGCAGCGTCGTTAACCTGTCGCTGTTTGGCCTCCGCAACATGTGCTTTCGCAAGGTGGTTCATCTCGATGTCAGCCACTTCAATGAACAGGGCACGCACGAGATGATGTCGCGCTTCACCAATGACATCGAAATGCTCGGCAACGGGCAAAAGATGCTCTTCGGCAAGATGATCGCCGAGCCGCTGCGGGCGCTGGGCTGCGTCGTCTTTGCTTGCTTCATCAGCTGGCAGCTCACCTTCATGTTCCTGGTGCTGGTGCCGGTGGCGCTGGTGATTCTGACACGCGTGGGCCGGATGATGAAGCGTGCCACGCGGCGGATGCTCGAGCGCATGTCGCTGATCTACAAGATTCTGCAGGAGTCATTCACGGGCATTCGCGTCGTCAAGGCATTCACGCGTGAGGCCGGCGAGCGTGCCCGCTTTCGCCGGGCGACCCGCGAGTATTACACCAAGGCCATGTGGGTGGTGAAGCTGGATGCGATCGCCGGGCCGATCATCGAGGTACTGGGCATCGCTGCCGTCGCCGGCGCCCTGCTCGCCGGAGCCTATCTGGTCATCAACAAGAAGACCCATTTTCTCGGCATTCAGATGGCCTACTATCCGCTCGAGGCCGAATCGTTGCTGCAGCTTTACGCATTGCTGGCTGCAATCTCCGACCCGGTGCGCAAGCTTTCGAGCTTCCTGACGAAGGTGCAATCGGGCGCCGCCGCCGCCGATCGCATCTTCAACCTCATCGACCGCGACCCCAAGGTGCAAAGCCAGCCGCAAGGCCCGCGACTGAATCGCCATGCCGAGACGATCGAATTCAAGAACGTCTGCTTCTCGTATGATCCCGGCCACCCCATTCTCAACGGCATCGATCTCCGGGTGCGCTTCGGCGAGACCATTGCGCTGGTCGGCAAGAACGGCTCTGGCAAATCAACCCTCATGAATCTGCTGCCGCGCTTCTACGACCCGGATCACGGATCGATTACCGTCGATGGCATCGACATCCGCATGGCCAATCTGCGCACGCTCCGTCAGCAGGTCGGCGTGGTCACGCAGGACACGATCCTGTTCGACGACACGATTGCCCGCAACATTTCCTATGGACATCCGCATGCCACGGCCGAGGAGATCGAGAGCGCCGCGCGACAGGCGTTCGCACACGATTTCATCGCCAAGCTGCCGAACGGTTACGAGACGCGCGTCGGCGAGGCGGGCAGCAAGCTCTCCGGAGGACAGAAGCAGCGACTCACCCTGGCCCGGGCCATCCTGCGCAATCCCAGCATCCTGATCCTCGATGAGTTCACGAGCCAGTCGGATGCCGAGAGCGAGGCCATCGTCCACAAGTTCCTCCGCGAATTCATGCGCCAGCGCACCACCTTTGTCATCACGCATCGCCTGAACACGCTCGAAATTGCCGATCGCATCGTCGTGCTCGACGCCGGGCGCATCGTCGCCGTCGGCACGCATGCCGATCTGCTCGATCATTGCAATGTGTACCAGCGCTTGCACGAGGCCCATTTCCAACGGCGAGTGGCTTGACATGCTTCGGGACCTGGCCAGTATCGTCGCGTTGCTAACCCTCGGCGCGCTGCTGTTCCTGCATCGGCTGGGAGACCGCGAGCTGACCAGCAGTCACGAGGCCCGCGCCGCTCAGAATGCGCGCTCGATCGTGACACAGGGGACATGGGGCCTGCCACGCTTGCTGGATCAGCATGTTGAGCTGCAAAAGCCCCCGCTGTACTACTGGCTGGTGGCAGCGATTGCCTGGTTGCGCGACGGCGAGGTGGATGCCTGGTCGGTACGCTTGCCGGCAGCGCTGGCGGCACTGGGGTGTTTGCTGTTTGTGTATGTCGTGGGGGCTGCAAGCGGCCGGCGGCGCGGCGGCTTTCTGGCCGCCGTCCTGCTTGCCAGTTGTCTGCACTTCACATGGCTCGGCCGCGTTGGCCGTATTGACATGCCGTTGACGTTTGTCACCGCCCTGGCGCTGGGCGGATTCTACCTCGGTGCGCGCAGGCCACGTGCCTGGACCTGGCTCGCGCTTGCCTATGCGGCGCTCGGTGTGGGCTTGCTGCTGAAGGGACCGATTGCCCTGGCCCTGTCCGCGGCCGCCATCACCGGCTTTCTTGTACTGCAGCGCGTCCGCCGACTTCGCGAATCGACGTTCGTGCGATCCGTCTGGCCGGCACTGGGACTGCGAAGTGATGGACGATCGCCGCCTTTTGACCTGCGCAAGCTTGCTGTCTCGCTGATCTGGGGAGTGCCGCTGGTTGTCGCGATTGCAGCACCCTGGTATGTGTGGGTGAATCTCAAGACCGGTTTCCAGCAATGGCACGTGTTCTTTTGGTATCACAACTTCGAACGAGGCTTTGGCTCAACGACTCTGGCTTCCCATCCGCCGTGGTTCTATCTGCCCAGGCTGGCTGTGGACCTGTTGCCATGGATCGCGATTGTGCCGGTTGCCGTCTGCTATTTCGCACGCAGACAGCGCTGGCGCTCCGAGCCGGAAGCGTGCTGCGGATTGATGTGGTTCCTGGCCATGCTCGTCTTGCTGTCGCTGATGCGCTTCAAGCGTGCCGACTATCTGGCCCCGGCCTATCCGGGACTGGCCATCTGGCTCGGCTTCGTGGCGGATCGCTGGTTCAGAGAACGCAATCTCGCGCAGACGTCACGGGCCCGGTCAATGCTGTTATCGCCGCGCGCACTTGGGCTTACGACGGCCATGTGCGTGGCCGCGTGGCTGAGCTACGTGGAATGGATTGAGCCGGCACGCGAGAGCGGGCGGCCTTATCGCCGCTTTGCCGAGGAAATCCGCCGCCGCACTTCGCATCCGGTCATATTCTTCCGCGCCGAAGCTCATGAACTGGCCTTTCACGTCGGCCCCCCGCTCGACACCATCCTCGAGTGGGAAAACCTCGATATCTGGGCAACTCAACCGCAAACAATCTACTTCGTCATGCCCGCCGACTGCGCCGGCGCGTGGCCCGCTCACCTCGACAAGGGACGTCTTGAGCCTGTGCTGGCATCGGCCGATCTGGTCGAGCGCAATCGCGAGCGGCCCTTGCTGCTCATGCGTTCCGTTCCCCTCGCTCCGCGAAATCCTTAGAAAAAGTAGAACCGCTTGCATGCGTTCGTGATCGTGTTGTGCGCGATCACAGAGCGCAAACCGACCAAGGATTAACATGCCCGAACCTGTGGAACGACCGCCGATCTCCGGGGCGCCGCTCAGCGTGATCCTGCTGGGCGACGGCCAACCTTCCGATAGGGACGAAGTGGTCGCCGCCTGGGGGCGATTCCTCGATAGCATCAAACGCGATCATGAGATTCTGCTTGTCGATGCGGCCAGCGCTGGCCCGCCGCCGTCTTCCGAATCTTGCCCCGCGCTGCGTTTCGTGGCGTTGGAAGCGAATGCGAGTCCCGGGGCGGCCTTGCGTGCCGGCATCGCCGCGGCCCGGCATCCGTTGCTGTTCTACACCACGGCCAACAAGGACTTCCAGCCAAACGACTTGCAGCTATTGCTGGATCGGATCGACAAGGTGGAGCTTGTCACCGGCTACCGTGTGTGGCGAACGCGTCCGTCGTGGCTCATCTGGCTGGACCGCGTGCACCGACTGCTGTTGCGAGTGTTGCTGGGCATGTCCCGGGAGCCGCGGACATCGTGGCTGGGCTGGCGTGGCCTGGGGCGGCGACTGCTGGCACGCTGGGTCTTCGGCGTGCATGTGCAGGATCCGGAGTGCCCCTTTCGCCTGTTCCGCCGCGCGATCTTCGAGTGCATGCCGCTTCAGTGCGACGGTCCCTTCGTGCATGCCGAGGTGCTGGCCAAGGCAAACTTCCTCAGTTGCTGGATGAGCGAGGTCCCGGTGACGTGGCTACCAGCCGCGAAGGCTTCCCCCGACCCGGCCCAGGCAAGACGAACGCGTGCCGAAATCATCCGGCTCTTCCGCGCTCCGGAGTTTCGCACGCCCGCAAGCGTGCCGGTCGCACCGTCAGGCTGCTGAGCACGTGATGTCCGTCAGAATCATGAGCCGGGCTGTATAAGTCCCCACGATGCCGCCGACAACGCCGCCCGCGATCGTGTCGCCCACGAAGTGGTCGTTGTTGCCAACAAGTCCGGCGACGACCGACGCCACCACCAGCACACACAGCCAGCGCCAGCGCGGGTACACAATCCAGAAGACCCACGCAAAGCCGACGCTTCGCGCCGTATGTCCCGACGGGAAACTGCCATACCAGTTGCGCCAGTCGCCGCCATGGAACGGATGGAAGCCGTAAGCATCATCGCGAATGAGCGATGGATTGTTATTGATCCAGGTATCCGGCCAGTAACGGCCGAACACAAACTTCAGCGATTCGCGACACTGCTCCGCTATCAGCATGCTCACGATAGCAGCCAGCAACGTCCACTCGCAGCGCTGCAACGGTCCCCAGGCGCGGCGAACCATCAGCAACGCCAGCGCTACCGGCGACCACTGCGGCACGATCTCCGGCACGTAGGTGAACTGCTTCAGAATCGCGAAACGCTTCAGGTCGTGATCGTGCACAAAGAATGCGACCGGACGGTCGATGAACAGATAGCAGACCTCGACCGCCGCCGCGCACACCAGGAGAGCGAACAGCGATTGTGTTACCAGTCGGGCGTAGCTGCCGGGTGGGCACGCGCCGGGGAGCGAGCCTGAGCCCGTGGCATTCTTGCCGACTTCCATTGCCTCTCCTTGTGGCCGCAACCATTGATTGGCCGGATCATGGCAGCTTGATCGACAGCAGCGATGGCTTAACCGGCAGTTTCGGCAATAACGGTTGTCGGCCGAGTCTCGCGAGTAGCACCTCGAGCGCGCGACGCTTGACGAGTTGCGACACCCAGCCTGGCCGTTCCAGCAGCCGACGCACATCGCTCAGTAACCGGTTGACATGGACCGGCTTGCCCTGCCGCAAATCGGCCAGCGCTTGCCATAGTAACCGGAAGACCGCGTCCGGCATCGGCAACTGTGGCCCCCGCCGCTGCGGTGGCCGTTGCGTCGGTAGCGCCCAGAAATCCTGATAGACGGCGGGGTACTTCGCGGATGGTTTCTGTGGCAGCGGCCATGGATTTCCGTGCAGCCAGCTGAACGACATCTGGAACTTCCAGTTCGAACCCTGCGCGATTGTTCCGTTCACAATCTGCAGCGTTGGCGGCCAACTGCTTGCCTGCGGACTGTAGGTCACGGCGCTGGCAAAGGCCGAACTGGAATCGAACGTGACTGTGAAGGCTGCCGGCGTCAGATTGCCTGGATTCATGGAGGTGACCGTCACCGAATCGCCGCTGCCAAGCAGCACGCTGGGACTGGGCATCCAGGTGACGCTGCCCTTGCCGGGCGTGACGGCGCCATTCGAATAGCTGGCGCTGCCCCAGAACCAGGGGACATTGACGACGGGGCCGCTGCTCACCTGATAGGAAAACGCGGCGGACCTGGCATTCTGGCCCTGGTTGGCTTCCGTGTAGCCATTGGGCGCGTTCTCCGCCACCAGGCTGACGACCACGAACGCCTCGGTCAGCGGATGAGCAATGCCCGCCGGATCGGTGAAGAACTTGGGCAGTGCCGTCCAGCCGTAGATGCCGTAGTGGTTTTCGGAGAAGCCTGGGTTATTGGCGTTACCGGCAGCGTTGCTTTCCTTGGCGGGCTCGTCGTAGGCCGCGAAGTACATGATCGGCGCATTGCCGATCTGGAAGCCAGCCGCCTGCACGGCATTGAAGTAGTTCTGGGCATCGGTATGTGTGCCGGTCACCTGCTTGCCCGTGCCGGCGGCCTGTGTATAGTTCTGCGCCGAGGCCCAGCCGGTCTCGGCAATCAGCTGGTTGGTCGTGCCGAGACCTGGTCCGCTGGCATTCCAGATCCAGTTTACGCGATCCTGCATCCACTGCAGCGACCACATCAGGTTCGTCTCCGTGACGGCTTGTTGAACCGTGAAGTTGGGACTGCCCGGAGGCGCTCCGGTTGTCCAGCCCACGGTCCGGTCATGATAGTTCGCATTCGCCGGATAGGCGTTGGCGATCACGTCCGCGCCGTTCGTGTATGGATACGTGCCGTTGCCGTTCGGCCCTCCCGTGACATCAAAATAGATGTTGGCCCACTGGAAAGGGTAAACATCGTAGGCGATCGGCGCGTTTGGATCTGTCTGGATGGTCTGCATCAGCGCCGCCAGCACGGCATGGTTCGCCGTCGAGACGTCAACCACCTGCCCGGCGACGAGGGCCGTTGTCACGGTCGGCAGCGTCTGTCCGGCCAGCTCTTTCTTGAGCAAGGCACGCGTGGCGTTGATGCCCCACTGCAGCAGCGGCGCCGAGCAATTGCCCGGCGTGAGCGGACTGTTGTTCCCCTGCGGCTGCACCAGATTCTCATGAGCGAAGAACACCAGCGGCACGACCTGGCTGAACGTCTCCGCCCCGACAATGTTGATGATGTAGTGCAGTTGCTGCAGGCCGCCTTCCGGACCGGAATTGGACGTGCTGGCCCCCGAGCCGGCGACAACCTGATTCTCGTAGAGGTTCTGGATGCCTTGCTTCGCGCTGTTGCCGCTCGGATCGGGAATGTACGTCGCGGTCGACAGGTCCGGCACCGCGACTTCGAGTTCGACATAAAACGGACTGCCGCTCGTCTTGGAAAGCTGCTGTGCCGCCAGGATTGTGGCAATCACGATCTGCGGCGGATCGCCGTACAGCCTGACCCCCTGAAAGCCGGCCGCCTGCAGCTGCGCCAGGTCGTTCTGGATCAGGACCTGCGGATTCCCCTGGATGTAATTGACGAACACGCCATAGTCCGAGTTGGCGCTGAGCCACGGCGAGTCCGTGGCCAGGTTATTCTGAAAAGTCGTGTCATCCAGTGTGCTGCCGTCGGCAAACACCAGCTGCCCCGTGGCGTTGAAATCGACGTAATGGCTTGGAGCGTAATTGACGACCTTGATGCCTTGCCAGGTCGTGCCCGACGTGTAAGCGACATTGGTAGCGAAACTCGGGGCCTTGGCCCCCCAGCCCATGTACTGCGCCACCGAGTACGCCACCGGTACAATCCGGTCTTCGAGGGGTTCGAGGATCGGCACGAACCTGCGTGCGTTTGGCTGCGCGGCACGATTCGCGCCAGACAACCGGAGCACGCCTTGTACGCAATGGACCGCGGAATCCCGATACGGGATGAGGCAGGGACGGAGGCGCATGGAGCTCCCGTTGAATGACAGCCGTATGACACTCAAATGTAACCCAAGATTCGCAGCTGTCAAATGGCGACCTGCGACAGCAAGCGTCCAGTCCTGACGGCCCAGCGCAAAAAAAGGCGCGCTCGGCAGCCCGCCTTCTGTTTCAGGATGATTGAGTCCTGGCGCTTCAGCCCTTCGCCTCGCTGCCCGCCCCCACCAGCTCCGGCGTGGCGACGCCGGTTGCCTCGAACTCGAGGATCTTGTCGCCGCCCTCGTTGGTGATGACCTTGGCGGTGATGGTGTCCTTGCCTTGGAAGTGGCCCTGGAGCAGTTTCTCGGCCAGCGGGTCCTCGACCAGGTGCTCGATGGCGCGACGCAATGGCCGGGCGCCGAATTCCTGGTTGTAGCCCTTGTCGATGAGCAGCTCCTTGGCTTCCTTGGTGAGCACCAGCTCCAGGTTCTTCTCGCGGAGCCGCTTCTGCACCTTGGCCAGCTCGATGTCGATGATGTTGGTCATGTCCGGCTTGGTCAGGCTGCGGAAGACGATGATATCGTCCACGCGGTTGAGGAACTCCGGCCGGAAGTTGCCTTCCATGACCGTCTTGAGCGTCTCCTTCATCTTCTCGTAAGTCGTTTCCTCGTCCTTCTTGCCGAAGATGTTGATGCTGGTCGGCCGGCCGGTGATCTGCTCGGCGCCGATGTTGGTGGTCATGATGAGGATGGCGTTCTTGAAATCGACTGTACGGCCGACATTGTCGGTGAGCCGGCCTTCTTCCATGATTTGCAAGAGCGCGTTCCAGACATCGGGGTGGGCCTTCTCGATCTCGTCGAGGAGGACGACGCTGTACGGCCGACGTCGGATCTTCTCGGTGAGCTGGCCGCCCTCTTCATAGCCGATGTAGCCCGGGGGCGCGCCCCAGAGCCGGCTGACATTGTGCTTCTCCTGGTACTCCGACATGTCGATCTGCACGAGGGCGTTCTCATCGCCGAACATGAAGGCGGCGAGCCGCTTGGCGAGCAAGGTCTTGCCGACGCCCGTGGGGCCGGCGAAGATGAAGCTGCCGATCGGCCGTTTCGGGTCCTTCAAGCCGGCCCGGCTCTTGCGCACCGCCTTGGCGATGGCACAGATGGCCTCGTGCTGGCTGATGACGTGCTTGTGCAGCTCGTCTTCCATCTTGAGCAGCCGCTGTGTCTCGTCGGTGTCGATGCGCTTGAGAGGCACGCCGGTCATCTTGCTGACGACCTCGCGAATCACTTCCTCATCAACGACGCCGTCGATCTCCTTGGACTTCTCGCGCCATTCGCGGGTGATGCCGTCCTTCTTCTTCTTGAGCTTGTCGGCCTGGTCGCGCAGGTGGGCTGCCTTCTCGAAGTCCTGCTCGGCGACGGCAGCTTCCTTCTCCTGGTTGAGTTGTTCGATCTGCGCGTCGAGTTCCTTCAGATCCGGCGGGCGGGTCATGGCCTTGAGGCGGACGCGGGCGCCGGCCTCGTCGATGACATCGATGGCCTTGTCCGGCAGGCAACGGCCGCTGATGTAGCGTTCCGAAAGCTCGACGGCGCCCTCAAGGGCCTCGTCCTTGATCTGCACGCGGTGATGCGCCTCGTAGCGGTCGCGCAAGCCGCGGAGAATCTCGATCGCCTCATCCTGATTGGGCGGATTGACGATGATCTGCTGGAAGCGACGTTCGAGAGCGCCGTCCTTCTCGATGTACTTGCGGTACTCGTCGAGCGTGGTGGCGCCGATGCACTGGATCTCGCCGCGGGCCAGGGCGGGCTTCAAGACATTGCTGGCGTCGATGGCGCCTTCAGCGCCGCCGGCGCCGACGAGGGTGTGCAGTTCGTCGATGAACAGGATGGTGTTCTTGGCGCGGCGGACCTCGTTCATGACCGCCTTGATGCGCTCCTCGAACTGGCCGCGATACTTGGTGCCGGCGACCATCATGGCCAGGTCGAGGACGACGATGCGGCGGTCGCGGAGCAGGTCCGGGACGTTGCTATCGACGACCATCTGGGCCAGGCCCTCGACGATGGCGGTCTTGCCGACGCCCGCCTCGCCGAGGAGTACGGGGTTGTTCTTGGTGCGTCGGCTCAAGACCTGGATGACGCGCTCGATCTCGTTTTGCCGGCCGATGACCGGGTCCAGCTTGCCTTGCCGGGCCAGGTCGGTGAGGTCGCGGCCGAAGCTATCGAGGGCGGGAGTTTTCGACTTGCCCTTGCTGGCGGTGCGTTCGCCGCCGCCGCCTCCGCTGCCCCCGCTGCCGCTTTCGCCGGAATCCATGTTATGCCCAAGCAAGTTCAGCACCTCCTCGCGCACGTCCTCCAGCTTGAGTCCCAGGTTCATCAGCACCTGGGCGGCAACGCCTTCCTGCTCGCGGAGCAGGCCCAAGAGAAGGTGTTCCGTGCCCACGTAGTTATGGCCCAGGTTGCGGGCCTCTTCGATGGAATACTCGATGACTTTCTTGGCCCGGGGGGTCTGGGGCAGCTTCCCCATGGTGACCATGTCGGGCCCGGCCTGAACGATCTTCTCGACCTCGAGGCGGATCTTGCGCAGGTCAATGTCCAGGTTCTTGAGGACATTGGCCGCCACGCCCGAGCCTTCCTTGACCAGGCCGAGAAGGATGTGCTCAGTGCCGATGTACTCGTGATTGAACCGCTGCGCCTCCTGATTGGCGAGCTGCATCACCTTGCGCGCTCGGTCGGTAAAGCGTTCGTACATCGGAGCAGTTTCTCCCCAATAGTTGAATGCCGTGGTGACGTCGTTCCCGTTTTGTCGCTGAGTTCCCGGCTGTCCCGTTCCATCTGTCTCGAACTTGCCCCGCTCCGTGCTCGCATTGGGAAAGGCCGTCAAGCGGGAACCATTACGATCTTGAAGAGCGGCAAAGGGAGCCAGTCTGAGGGCATTGTATTGTCGATGTCCACACAAATCAAGGCAGGGGCGCGGCGGCTACCGGTCGGCGAAAATGGCCAAGCTGCGCAATCCAGGGGGCTGACAACTGAACAACGCCCGCGAAAGCCCGCGTACCGCACCGAGTTCCATTGCGTTCACCTATCATTCGTTTCCTCCAGTGCCGCTAGCAAGCTCGCGACGTCGGCGAAACGGTCCGCCGGATTCTTGGCCAGGCAGCGAAGAATGATCTCCTCCAGCCCGGGCGGCACCGCGGCACAGTGTTCGGACAGCGGCGCCGGCTCCTCATAGAGATGAGCGGCCAGCACCTGGACTGCGGACCGGGCCGCAAAGGGCGCCTGTCCCGCCAGCAGAAAGTAAGCCAGGGCGCCCACGCTGTAAATATCACTTCGCGCGTCCAGGTGCCGCTTGCCCGACGCCTGCTCAGGAGACATGAACGCGGGAGTGCCGGCGATGTCGCCGTCTAGCGTCAGACGCGTTTCATCTTGCCTGGGCTCAAGATGGCGCACCAGGCCGAAATCCAGGAGCTTGGCGACGCCATTGTCACCAACAATGATGTTGCTCGGCTTGATGTCGCGGTGGATGAGACCCACGCCGTGCGCCTCGCGCAACGCCGCACACACCTGTCGCAGCAACGGCAGCGCTCGGGCCGGTGAAAGGGGTCCATCCTGCTTGACCAGTTCCTCGAGGTTTCGCCCGGGGAGATACTCCATGGCGTAATAGAAGGTGCCGTCGGCGGCGTGGCCGTAGTCGAACACCTGCACCACGTTGGGGTGAGACAAAGCGGCGGTCGCGCGCACCTCGCGTTCGAATCGCCGCAGCTCCCGCGGTTCGCCGGCCTTGTCGGGCCGGATGAGTTTCAGGGCGCAGGCGCGGCCGAGGCGCACATGCTCGGCCAGATACACCTCCCCCATGCCGCCGGCGCCCAATCGCTTTTTCACTTGATACTGCCCGAGCTGTCGCGTCTCGAACGCTTGCTGACGCAGCACGTTGATCTTGTGCGAGCCGTAAATCGCGATCGCGGCGGCGAAGCCCATCAACCAGGTCATCTGAAACAGGAAGGCAAGCCGCTGATTCACTTCCAGCATGCCATCCAGGGATGCCATGACAGCGCTCACGGCCAGAGGCGCGGCGGCCATCGTTCCGACCAGTGCCGCACAGCGCCGCCATGTGTTGGGCACAAACACGCCATACATGATCAACAGCGCGAACCAAGGCCCGCTGATGTGGTCGGCAAGGACGCTCATCCCCTCCGCTCCGAGAACCGCGTAACGCCCCAGCAACCCCCGTGAGAAGACGTCGAAAATAAACCAGCCGAAGCAGGCGGTCACGATGCCGAATCCGGTGAGCTCCAGGCGGCGGAGCCGGCGCAGCGACAGGTCGTGGCCGCGCCAGAGGATGATGACGTGGGACGTCAAGCCCAGCACCATCGCGATTTCGACCCAGGCGAAATAAAGGCCGGAGTCCGGCGCGATCAGCTTGCCGCCGAGCAGCGTGACGTGGCCCGCGATGCAGATGAGGTAGATCACCATCAGCCGCGCACGCAGCAAGGTCCTGATTTCGCAATCGAGCTGCAGTGGTCCGGCAGACCGGGCCAGCGCCAGCTGGACGGGCGGCTGCGCGGATCGCCGCGGGTTCGGCGACGTCGTCGGCTTGCTGAGATCCGGCGGCACGGTGGTCGTCGGCGTTGCCTGCAGCGCCCGATACAGTTCGACTTGAACCTGCAGCATGGCCGCGCACTCTGGAAAGCGTCGCGCGTATTCCTCGACGTCCACGCGCTCACCGCATTCCTCGCGCAGCAAGAACTCCCCGTAGACGAGGTCGGTAAGATGCTCCGGATCGCGGTGCAGGTCGGGATGCCGTTCCAGGTACTCTTCGACGGGGATTCGCTCGCCGGACTGCCAGCGCAGCAGTTGATCGACCGTGAGCAGGGCCACGACCTGTTCTGCCGGCAAGGGGCTGTGTCGCTCCAGGAAGGCATCCACGCTGGGGCGCTGGCCTCGCAACCAGAGCTGCCGCAGCTCGGTCACCAGCTCCATGCCCTCTGTTTCCGTCCAGCGCGATAGCACGGTGGCGTCATGCATGGGATTTCTCCAGTCCCAGACCCTGTGCGGCCCGTTCCATGGCGCGCGTTAGCTGGACGCGCCGGGCCTGCGCGGCCCCGCCGAGCCGGCTGGCGATCGCTTGCCAGTCCAGGCCCAGGGCACGCAGCGCGGCCAGTTGCTTCTCCTCGCTGCTCAGCCGTTGCTGGAAGCGTTCCAGAATCTCCCGGCCGGCGATCTTCTGACTGGGGCTCGACTGACTCGCAGCGACTTCGTTGAGCCGCGCCGCCGAGGCCAGGCGCCGATGGTCGCGCCGTTGCGAGCATTGTCGTCGCCCCTTCGAGATCAGTTGATTGCGCGTCATCGTCACCAGCAGCCTGATCAGCTGCTCCGGCCGTTGCAGATCGTACTGACCGGCCGACGCACGCTGGAAGAAGCTGGCCAGCACCGACTGGCACACATCCATGGAGTCGAACAGCCGGGATAAACCCTGCCGGCGCAGCTTCAGCCGCACCATTCGACGAATGAGCGGCTCGTAATGCTGGACCAGAGCGGCCGCCGCCTGCTCATCGCCGGCACGAATCCTGCTGATGAACGTCGCAAATCTACTCGCATCCATCATGTGTGTGTCTCCATGTTCCCACCTAACCTCACTGACTTAAGGATGCACCTGTGATGCCACGGAGCGCCATCACGTCGCGAACGATCTGAATGTCGTGACGGCGGCGGGACTTGCGGCGACCATGTCGCGTCGTGAAGCCTCGACGTCCTCTCGCCTTCTGTCATCATTTCGAGCTTCTTGTCGTCAGAGCGATTGCGCAGCCAGCGACCTGAAAGGGGCGCGGTGCAAGGAAATCGTCATGCGGTAGCGTCAGATGAGTGGTCTGTCGGACATTCCTGGCTAGCGCGAGAGCAGGCGTTGAGCTTGCAAGTGGGCCTCGCGTAGCTGGGCATCATCGGCCACCATTCCCGGGAGCATTGCCAGGCGGTCGATGAGGATGTGGGGGAGGACGCCGTTGCCGGAGTAGGGCTGCCCGCTGGGGGAGAAGAAGCGAGCCACCGTCACGCGGATGCCGCCGGTGGGCAGACCGCCGGGCGTGTTGGGCAGCTTGAGGATGGACTGCGTGCAGCCCTTGCCGAATGTGGACTGGCCGACAATGCGAGCACGCTTGTTGTCCTTGAGTCCGCCGGCGAGCACCTCGGCGGCGCTGGCGGTGTCCCCATCCACAAGCACGACAAGCGGCAGCAGGCAGGCGTCCGGATTCTTGGACTCGTAGATGGTGTTCTGGCGGGCGTCGATGGTTTGCAGCGAGGCGATGACGCCGGCGGGGAGGAAGCGTCGGGCGGCGTCGATGGCCACATCGAAGATGCCGCCGCCGTTGCCGCGCAGGTCGAGTATCAGCGCCTTGGCGCCGGCCTTGGTCAACGTCAACAGGGCGTCATCGAGTTCTTGCAAGGTCGCTTCGTGGAAGCAGGTGATCTGCAGGTAGCCGACCGTGCCGACCTGATAGCGGACGCTGCGTGTGAAGATGGCCCGGCGGCGAAGCGTGACCGTGCGCATGCCCATGACGGACGATTGCACGACGATCTCGACGGCCGAGCCGGCGGGGCCCTCGAGCATCTCCTGCGCGACCTCGGCCGGTAGCTGCGCTGCCGGCTTCTTGTCGATGCTCACCACGCTGTCGCCCGGCAGCAACGGCGGCATGAGTTCGGCGGCCGCGCTGCCGCTTATGACCTCGCCGATGACCAGCTGATCGTCGTGCAGCATCAATGTCAGTCCCACGCCGACCGTCTCGCCTTTGAGCGCGCTGCAAAGCTCACGAAACTGCGTCGGTGTCAGATAGACGGTGTGCTCGTCGAGGGCGTGACAGGCGCCACAGGCCAGTTCCAGGATCACCGTGGTCGCATTGAGGCCGAGGATGGTGTGGGCCGCGAGGGCCACCTCGCGGACCTGCCGTTGCGCCTCGCGCGCCGAACCGATCGGCATGGCGTTCCAGGTCTTGGCCAGCAGTTCCTGAAACGACTGAATTTCCAGCGGCTTGGCCGCGGATAGATGCGCTTGCAGGAACGCGGGATCCCCGAGCGCCCAGCGCAGCTCTTCCAGCCCCTTGCGGAACAGGCTACGCGCCGAGACTCTCTTCTTGTCGAGCGACTCGTGCAGCAATGTCTGCTGGATGAGGTTATAGAGCCGCATCGCCTGGCCATATTCCAGGCCGAGCACTTCCTTGCGGAAGGATGGATCGCGATGGCGATAGTTCTGCCACGATCGGCGCAAGCTGTGATGGTAGCGGCGGCGGATGTCGGGCAGGTTGCGATCGGACCTGAGAATCGCCTCGTAGATCTCGCACGCCTTGTCCCAGTCCGCCTGCCGCTCGAAATACTCCGCCCGCTCCCGCAGTTCCTTCAGCCTGTTCCGCAGCGGCGACGCCGACGCCGCATGCACGGCGACCAGACCGGCGCCGCCAATGAGCAGGCCCAAGCACACAAGTCGCAGGCGTGACAAGGACGACCTCCCGTGAGGCAGGAAGCTCTCAGCTAGCCAGCGGAGCTATCCCGGCAATGCCGGAATACGCTTCCTCAGTATAAACAACCCCTCTTTCCCCGTCAAACAGACGTTTTACCACGTTACAAAGTTTTTATAATTGACATGGATTGTCTTCCCGTGCCGTCCGGGCAGGCATGGAAGCCGGACTTCTTCCTTCGCCGCTTGATCCTGATGCTTGACCCCGTTCGTCAAGAAGTGATCGCAATGGCCCACACCGTCGTGGTGAAGGTGGGGACCAACGTGCTGACGGCGGCCGACGGCACGCTCGACCCCGTAAGGCTGCAAGGGCTTTCCGATCAGGTGGCCCGGCTGATGCGTGCCGGACGCAAGGTCGTCCTGGTCAGTTCGGGCGCCATCGGCGCCGGCGTCGGCCGACTCGGCCTCAAGCGGCGTCCCATCGATCTGCGGCATCTGCAGGCGTGCGCCGCCGTCGGGCAGGGCTTCCTGATGCGTGCCTATCAGGAGTGCCTGGCGACCCATGGACTCAATGCCGCGCAGATCTTGCTGACGGCCGGCGACTTCGACAGCCGGGGCCGCTATCTCAACGCCCGCAACACCATCCACACGCTCTTCGAGTGGGGTGTGCTGCCGATCATCAACGAGAACGACACCATCAGCGTGGACGAGATCCGCTTCGGCGACAACGACCATCTCGCCGCCATGGTGACCAACCTCCTGCAAGCGCCGCTGCTCATCCTGCTCACCGTCGTCGATGGCCTGTATGCCACCGACCCGACCACCGATCCGGCGGCCAGGAAGATCGACACCGTCGGCGCCATCGATGGCGACGTGATGTCGATGGCGGGCAGCAGCCAGAGCGCCCTGGGCACCGGCGGCATGCGCAGCAAACTCCGCGCGGCCCGGCTGGCGACGGCAGCCGGCGAATCGGTCATCATGGCCAACGGCGCCGTCCCAGGCATCCTCGACGTCCTCTTCGCCGCCGAACCGGTCGGCACGCTGTTCTTGCCGCACGGCACCACCGTGCCGGCCTGGAAGCGCTGGCTCGGCTACACCGCCCGCCCCAAGGGCAAGCTGCTCATGGACGCCGGCGCCCGCGCCGCCGTCCGGGACAAGGGCCGCAGCCTGTTGCCCATCGGCATCCTCCGCGTCCAGGGCGCTTTCCACAAGGGAGACGTGGTCGCCCTGTGCGACGCCGACGGCGTCGAGTTCGCCCGCGGCCTGTCCAACTACGCCGCCGAGGACGCCCAGAAAATCGCCGGCCTCCGCTCCGAGAAGATCGCCGAGGTCCTCGGCGCCCTGCCCTACGAGGAAGTCGTCCACCGCGACAACCTTGTCGTGATCTCATGACCGGCACGCCCAGAAGATTCCAGGCGTGCCGGTTCCATGCGCGTCAAGTCACGTTGATCGTCAGCACATCGTCGAGGTCGTCGAGCAGCGGGCCGCTAATCTGGACGACCGTGATCGATTGCGTTCCCTTCTTGGTCAGCTTCAGGCCGCTGAAGGTGTGGACACCTGCGTCGCTGGCCGTGAAGGTGTAGTTGGCTGGCAACGTTGCGCCGCTATCGGAGCTGCTGAAATGTACCGTGCCCGTGTAGCCGGTGGCCACGTTGCCGTAGGCATCGTACGCCCTGACGGTGATGCTGAAAGCGGTCTTGGCCTTGAGGCTGGCCGGTCCGCTGATCGTCAGGTGGGTGGCCACGCCGGGATTCACCTGGATCAGGGCGCGCGCGGCGCCGTCGGGCACGGTGACAATCAGCCTCTGACCGGTGCCGGCGGTCTTGAACGTGGCGCTGAAGGTATGCACGCCCTGGTCCGCAAGCGTGAAGGTGTAGTCGGCCGGCAGCACCGCTTGCGGGTCGTTGTTGCTGAAGAAATGCACGGTGCCGGTATAGTCGGTGATGGTGTTGCCATCGTCGTCCTGCACGGTGACGGTGAAGGAAAATGGTGTGCCCGCGGTGGCGCTTGCCGGCGCGGAGACGACCAGGGTCGGCACATCCAGTGACGGGCCGTTCTCGATGAACCGGCTCACCGTCAGATGGCGCGGCCCGGTGTCATCGTTGACGATGCCGGACAGGCCGGCCACGACCAGCTTGCCGTCGCTCTCTGCCAGTGCCAGGGCCCCGCTCCCGCCGGGACCAATTTGCAATTCCAGCCGGCCGTTGTTGCCGAAGTCCATGTCAGCGCTGCCGTCCGTATTGAAGCGCATCAACACGGTGTTGTGCACCAGGCGGACAAGCTCGCCGCCGCTCTGACCGGCAAAGCCGGCGGCGACAATCTTGCCATCCGCTTGCAGGGCAACGCCGTGGGCAACCTGATTGATAAAGCCGGTCAGGCTGACGAAATCGGCGGTGACGATGCCGTCGCCGCCGAAGGAGCTGTCCAGGTTGCCGTTGCTGTCATAGCGGACCAGCACGACGTCCGTGGCGGTGCCGCCGGGAGGGGCGCCCATGTACGCCTCGCCGGCCAGCAGGATATTGTCGTTCCCATCGATGGCCAGATCATACACAAAGCTGAGAGTCGAGGTGTACGAGCCCGACGTGATGGGCGTCGTGACCACGCCATCGCCGCTGAAGGTCGTGTCCAGCGTGCCGTTGTCGTTCAGGCGCATGGCCCCGAAAATCATCCCGCTGGCGGTGCCGCCCGCAACGATCTTGCCGTCGGACTGGATGGCCAGATTCGCGGTGGGCACGCCGACGGCGAACGTGGCCTTGCCGCCGCTGCCGAAGGTCGTATCGAGGCTGCCGTTGCTGTCGTAGCGCACGACCACGTCGCTGCTGCCCCCGCGGCCGCCGACCACGATCTTGCCATCCGTCTGCACGGCGATGCTGCTGGCCGAGGAATTGACCTTGTTGCCGAAGCTGGTGGTCACCTTGCCGCCGTTGCCGAAGGTCGTGTCCAGGCTGCCGTCGTCGTTGTAGCGGGCCAGGGCGATGTCCGTGTAAGAACTCCCCTGCGCGACCCGCGTGGCCAGGCCGACCACCACCGTTTTGTTGTCGACGACGGCGACCCCGTCCGCGCGGTCGAAAAGCCCATTGAAATCGGTGTTGACGATGCCGTCGCCGCCGAACGAGGTGTCCAGCGTGCCGTCGCCGTTGTAGCGGACCACCGCGAAGTCGCCGGACACGTTGCCGGTGGCGAGCACTTTGCCATCCGCCCGCACCGCCACGTGGATGCTAGGCGCATTCCCATAGGACCAGGAAAGCGCGGGCGTGGTGACGACGCCCGCCGTCCCGAAGGTGGGATCGAGCCAGTCGGCCGCCGTGGCCGGCACGCAGCGATCCTCCAACGCCTCCAGTTGTAGCCGGCACCGCTTCCGCCCCGCCGCCCGGGGCGAATGGGTGCGCGATCCACGAAACCAGCGCGACAGCGACGTCATCATGAGAGAAACTCCTGTGTGAGAGTGCGGACTGCGAGCGAATCCTTGGGCCCGGCGCGCAGCCCGTACGCCGGGGGCGAAAGAACCCTTTACCGTCTCAGGTTCCGGTGCGAGTCACGACGGGCGACGGTGGGCCAGGGCGTTACCCCTGGATGTTCACGGCGCCTCAAGCGAACACTTAATGCCTCCTATCTATAACACCTGCCATCCGCACGAAAATGTGACAGGGGTCGGGCGATTTTTTTCCAAAGAACTTTGTCAACACCAATCCTCGGTGGCACGCCCTGAGTCTTCGAAGGGCGGGGGCCATGACCTTTGCCGACCTCGCTGCCGGCGATTCGGTTTTTTCCCCCGATCTCGTCGGGCTATCACAGCATTTCTCCATCTTCAGCCCCGTTTACTGGGCTTCCCGCGCCAGCGGTATTCGGCCCGCCGTTGACGGCGGGTTGTCACTGCGATCTCCCCGCTCTTCAGCCCCGTTTACGGGGCTTCCCGCTGTTTGGCTTTAGCTTTCTTCCAGCCGCCGACTCGCTCCAACCGCCCCGGCCCGGCACCCCACAATGGCTGAAGCCGAACCGCGAGAAGCCCCGTGAACGGGGCTCACCGGCGGTGGTCGTGGCCCCGCGGTACCCGCCGTCAACGGCGGGCCTAGCACCGCTGCCGCGGCAAGCCCCGTGAACGGGGCTGGCAAACCAGTGACACGTCTCTCGTTGCCGCGATGTTTTTGTCGGCACCGGTCCAAACACAGCATGCTCCGATCTTCAGCCCCGTTCACGGGGCTTGCCGCGTCAGCGGTATTCGGCCCGCCGTTGACGGCGGGTTGGCACTGCGCTCTCTCCCAGTCCCGAGCCCCGTTCACGGGGCTTCTCGCAGCT
>VGYC01000022.1 GCA_016873095.1 Planctomycetota bacterium
GTCCCGATTTGGGCTTGGCTGCTGGCTTCTTGTAATGCGGATGCGTGGTCGATGGCGGCTTCGACGAGTTGCTGGGATTCTTGCCGAGCTTGGCTTCGAGTTCCGCCACGCGCGCGGTCAGCACGCGAATCTGCTCCGCCTGCCACTTGATCAAAGCAAGGACTTCAGGCGGCAGCGATGCCAACACTTCTGCCGATACTGTCGGTGGAGCATCCATGCCAACCGCAACAGTACCCGAAACCACGATTCCGAGCTATATCGACCCGTGACCGGTTACTCACGTGACAGATACTGGCACGTGACCTCCGACGCGGCGATGGCATGAGACAACCCGGGAATTGCCATCAGAGCGCGTTCGCCGAAGCAGTCGCCGGGACCGAGTGTTCGCGGCGGCTCTGCGTGCGACTCCAGCATCACCTGACCATTGTCGATGTAGTACCAGCGGTCGCTATCGAGGCCGTCCGACTGCAAGCTGATTCCAGCGGCAAAGCTCACCGGCTTGAGATGATCCAGATACATGAGTGCGGAGCCGGCCGACATGAAGCCGAGGAACGCCCGCTCGCGCAGATAGCCCAGCAGCCCATGCAGCCGTAGCCAGCTCTTGAGGTTGGCGCGCAACTGCAAATTGGCGTTGATGATGCTTGCCAGCTCAGCCAGCGGCAACCGCAGGATGCGCGTCGCACTCGATGCCCGGCAGGTCGCCGTGTTGCGGTTGGGCGACAGCAACCCGTACTCGCCGAAGACCTCGCCGGGCTGGTAATCACCCAGCGATACTTCGCGACGGCTGGCCGCCACGCGCAGCACGCGCACGCGGCCGGACAGGACCAGGCAGGCCCAGGTCGCGGCCGTGCCTTCCTGCAGGATCGTCTCGCCAGTGGCAAAACTCACTTCCTTACCGGACGAAATCCAGCTTTCCAGGCGTGCCGATGGCAGCAAGCGGAATCGTTGCTACAGCGTCGGGGCCTTATCAGCCTGCATGCCCCGAACACGCGCGGCACAAGATTCGCGATTGAGAAGATGGCGAGTCTTTCTTCGTTGCGTTTTCTGGCACTTGGAGGCTGGAAAACCACGCCAGAGGGATTGAGGGCATTGGCGAGCGCCCCTGTGCTCGATAGCCTGCAGATCTTGGGCACGTGGACCGGTGCCGAGATCGCCCAGCTTCACAAACTCGCTTGCCTGCGCCAGCTTGATGTCATCACCGAGCTGACGGATGACGTGATCGATGACCTGGCCAAGCTAAAGCAGGTTTCTCACATACTACTGCATAACACTCGTATCACCAATGAAGGCGCACGCCGATTGCAAAAAGCGATCCCCAACGCATTGGTAAATCATCCGGGCATCGATCGAACCGAGGGCGCGCGTGCTGCGTTGCGCTGGGCGCTGGATAACGGCGGCGCAGCGCATGGTTACCTCAAGGACAATGTTGTCCAAGTTCCATTGCAAAAGATTCCCACCGGGCACTTTCTTGTGGACAGCATCTCGTTCACGGCCGGCGGTCCAGGGGGCGGCGCGGCCAAGTTTCTTGCACTGCCGGAATTGCGTGCTCTTACCTGGCGGGACCTCAACAATGCCGACGTGGAAGCGGACCATCTCGCGGCCCTGTCTGGACTGCAGCGCCTCCTCCTGTCCTCAGCCGACATTACAGCCAAGGGTCTGAAGAAACTGACGGCGCTCCGGCGACTTGAGCGACTGCAACTTTGGTACTGTTCAAAGCTGGCCGGTGATGCGTGGCAGCACCTCCCCGCCTTCAATGTCGGCACGCTGCATCTTGACGGTACGCTCATCGATGACCAAGCCCTGGCCCACGTCGCCGCCTGCACTCACCTGCAAGAATTGGCGCTGAACGGCTGCGGCAAAGTGACGGCCGCCGGTCTGGATCATTTGTCGAAGCTGCCGACGCTACGATATCTACAGCTTGCTCGCAACCAATTGACGGACGACGCCGTCACCCCGCTCACGAAGCTGTCGAGCGTTCGGGTCCTCAACCTCCAGAAGACAAAGGTCACCGCCGCCGGCATCGCCGAGCTGCGAAAGGCGTTGCCCAGGTGCGCCATCTTCTGGGACGGCCCGGCAGTGATTCCAGGGGCGGAAACAGCCAGTGCCTTCCCGCCCCTCGATCCAGCCTGGGTCAAGATGGTACAGGCCATGAAGCCGGAGGAGCAGGCCAAGGAAGTCGCCGCGGAGTTGAAACGGCGGAATTCGGGGTTCGACGGCAATCTGAAATACGAGCTTAAGGATAATGTCTGGCAACTCACTCTGTCGTCTGATCAGATTACCGACCTCTCACCGATCCGGGCGTTTCCCGAACTCAAGGCGCTCCTTTGCCGCGGTGACCGCGAGGCGAAATCCGGCCGGTTGTGCGACCTGTCGCCCCTGGCCGGCCTGCAACTGACAAATGTTGAGTTCGCCCATAATCGCCTCTTGACCGACCTCGAACCGCTGCGCGGCATGCCCCTGCTTTCGATCCGGCTCACCAATACGGGCGTCACGAACCTCGGGCCCCTTCGGGACTGCGTCAAGCTCACGGCCCTCGGAATCGAGGGCACGCGGGTCACCGACCTGGAACCGCTACGCGAGCGAAAAATGCTCCTCCTCTACCTGTCGGGCGCCCCACTACGAGACATCTCGATCCTGGCCAGCTTCCCACTCAAGTACCTGAACTTCGAACCGCGTTCCGCTGAAGAAGTCGCCCTACTGCGCTCGATCAAGACCCTGGAAACCATCAACGGCGTCCCCGCAGCACAGTTCTGGAAGCAACGGGACGCCAGGCCGGCCGCGACTTTCACCAACAAGCTAGGCATGAAATTCGCGCTGGTGCCCAAGGGCTCGGCGTGGTTGAGCTGGCGCCAGAGTAACCAACGCGGCAAGAAAGTAGAGATGCCGCATGACTTCTACCTGGGCGTCTATGAAGTGACGCAAGGAGAATGGAAAGCGCTGATGGGAGACAATCCCAGCAATTTCAAGAACGTCTCAGGTGCAACGAAGGAGGACCAGGATCGATTTCCAGTCGAACAAGTGTCCTGGGAGGACATCCAGAAATTCATCAAGCGGCTGAACGAAACGGAAAAGGATCAGGGCTGGATCTACCGCTTGCCAAAGGAGTCCGAGTGGGAATACGCATGCCGAGGCGGCCCAGGCGACAGGAGCGCCGGTGAATTCGATTTCTATCTGGAGAAGCCGAGCAACGAATTACTGCCGGGGCAGGCCAATTTCGAGCACGGCAACGGCTTGAAGCGCACCTGCAAGGTTGGCTCGTACCCGCCCAACCGCCTGGGGCTCCATGACATGCTCGGCAATGTCTTTGAACTGTGTGCCGGGGACAATGCTACGAATTGGTTTTTCTTGGGTGGAAGCTGGGATACCGGCAGCGACCATTGCCGCGCCTCGGCGCGTACTTGGGCGTCCCTGACTTATCGCAATCACAATCACGGCTTTCGGGTCGCGCGCGTCCCCAGAAACGCGACTGCACGAGTGCCTGTCAAGTATCGAGCAAAAACGTTCGACCAGCTAGCGCCTTCGTCCCGGCACAGGAACGTCCTGGGAATGGAGTTTGCAAGAATCCCCAAGGGCAAGGCGTGGCTGGGCGGACGCGGCGGCAAGCCGGGCACGAAGGTGGTGGACATGCCGCACGACTTCTTCCTGGGCATCTACGAAGTTACGCAGGAGGAATGGCAGAAGGTCACCGGACAAAACCCAAGCTGGTTTTCACGGAAAGGCGGCGGTCGAGTCAGCGTCTTGGGCATCCCCGACGCGGAACTGAAGCAGTTTCCAGTGGAATCCATTTCCTGGCATGACGCGCAGAAGTTTTTGGCGCGGCTCAATCAACTTGCCAAGGAGCCTGGCTGGGTCTATCGGTTGCCCCGCGATGCCGAATGGGAATACGCCTGCCGGGGCGGGCCGATGAAGGACGCGGCGGAAAGCGGCTTCGATTTTTATTTCGGTCAACCGAGCAACAAGCTGCTGCCCGATCAAGCGAATTTTGGACATCATGACAGCAGCCTGGAAAGACCGTGTGCAACTGGCTCGTACCCTGCAAATCCCCTGGGCTTGCATGACATGCACGACAATGTCGCGGAGTGGTCCGATGTCGCTGTTGCCAATACTCAATGCTTGGTTGTTGGCGGCAACTGGTCAGCAAACGCGAAGAATTGTGTGGCCGTGGCGGGCCATGCCGCGCCACTGGCGAGTCCGTCCCCAGGTCTGGGGCTCCGTATCGCGCGCGTGCCCCAGGATCCCTCCAAGCTCCCCGATCCAAAAGCGTTCAAGCACGACGGCGGCGATCGCGGCATGTCGCGCTTCACCAACGCCATCGGCATGAAGCTCATGCCCATCCCCGCCGGCGAGTTCCTGATGGGTTCGCCCAAGGATGAAGCCGACCACCAGAACGGCGAAGGGTGCGCGTCGAGCTGGTCCGGCCGGCGGCGGCACGGACGATCTTTCAGGTGGTGAATGGGGAGTGAAGCGGCAGCGATTCATTGCGTTGCCACTCCTCTCTCAGCACTCTCAGCACCCCGGCAACGAATCTGCCCAGACACGTGATTGGCACAAGTCATTCGTGTGCCTTGCGTTGTGCCATTTCCGCAACGCTGATGATTCATTGCCGGGGTGCTGAGAGAGGGGTGGTAACGCAACGAATGTTGCCGCCTCGGCAAGTCTGCAGATGCGGCGACAAGATGGCGTGATTCGCGTGCTGGGTTTCATTCTCTTGCTCGGTCATGAGAGAATCGAAGGCCAGCAAAGGCGGTCGCGAGCCTCGGCGAAAAACCGCAAAAAACCGCGAAATTTGCGGCTGCACTCATCGCCCCATGTCTGTTACCATGACGCCATGACCGCGCCACTACAATCTCGCTGGACGGCCCAGACCGTCGGCATGAGTTACGATATCCTGGACCGGATGGAGCGTGCCGTGGCCAAGGTGCGTGAACGGCTGTTGCGAGCGACCGCGGCCTTGAACGAGGCCGGCATTGCCTATGCCGTCGTCGGCGGCAATGCCGTGGCCTCATGGGTGGCAACCGTCGATGAGGGCGCTGTTCGTAACACGCGCGATGTGGACCTGCTTGTCCGGCGTGACGACTTGCCGGCCATCACCGCCGCTCTGGAACGAGCCGGTTTCGTCCGCGATGAACTACTTGATGTCGTGATGTTTCGCGATGGACCCGACGGCAAGCCCAGCGAGGCAGTCCATCTGCTGTTCGCCGGTGAGAAGACTCGGCCCGATCATCTGCTGCCGGCACCGGTTATCCAGACCGTGCAAGATCCCGCGAATTTCAGGGTGATCGCTGTCGAGTCCTTGATCTCGATGAAGCTCATGTCCAATCGGGATAAGGATCGGACTCATCTGCGTGACCTGATCGGCGTCGGGCTCATTGATGCTTCGTGGCTCGAGAAGCTGCCGCCAGGACTGGCGGAACGGCTCAAGCAGATTCTGGACACGCCGGACTCGTGAGCTCAGAACTTCCCGAGAGCGCTCGTATCCTGCGCGGCGTTTCGCCGACTGAGTGCGCGCACGTTTGCCGGCTTGCGGTATCGTGGCGCGCCATATAATCGTATGATTGTCCAAGAGTCCTTCGATACGGACGCGATGCACCCACTTAGCCGCATCCAGCAGAGATTTCGCGACGCGCTTCAGGGCATGGCGGCGGATGTCGAGCCGTACGTGGCCATGGTGAAGCCGGCCCAGGACGCCAGGCATGGCGACTACCAGGCCAACTGCGCCATGAGCCTGGCCAAGACGCTCGGCAAGAAGCCGCGCGACATCGCCCAGCAGATCGTCGGCAAGCTCGACCTCGGCGACCTGTTGCAAGCGCCGGAGATCGCCGGCCCCGGGTTCATCAACCTGCGGCTGCGCGACGACTGGATCGCCGCCCGGCTGCGTGACATGGCGGCGGACGAACGCCTCGGCGTCGCCGCCGCCCAGGCGCCGCGCACCATCGTCATCGATTTCAGCTCGCCCAACGTCGCCAAGCCGATGCACGTCGGCCACCTGCGCAGCACCATCATCGGCGACGCCCTGGCGCGGCTATTCCGCTTCCTCGGCCATCGCGTCATCGCCGACAACCATCTCGGCGACTGGGGCACGCAGTTCGGCATGTTGCTCCACGCGTTCAAGAACTTCCGCGACGAGCAGGCCCTCAAGAGCGATCCGGTCCGCGAGATGCTTCGGCTATATCTCAAGGTGCGCGAGCTGATGCGCGCGGCCGAGGTAGACGAGGATGATGCCGGTCCATCTGCCAGGACTTACAGCGCCGATGAGATTGCCCAAGCCCGCCAGGTCGCCGACGCCGCGCGAACGGAAACGGCGCGGCTTCACGCCGGCGATGCCGAGAACGTGGCACTGTGGGAGCAATTCATGCCCTGGTGCCTCGAGGAGATCGACCGCATCTACCGCCGGCTCGACGTGCGCTTCGACCACACTCACGGCGAGAGCTTCTACAACCCGATGCTCGACGGCGTCGTCCGCGATCTCCTCGACAAGAAGATCGCCGAGGAAAGCCAGGGAGCGATCGCCATCTTCCTGGACCCGGAAAGGAAACAGCCGCCGGCGCTGGTGCGGAAGAAGGACGGCGCTTTCACCTATACCACGTCCGACCTGGCGACGATCCGCTACCGCGCGGACACCTGGCAGCCGGACGCCATGTTATATGTCGTGGATGCCCGGCAGGCGTTGCACTTCAAGAACCTGTTCACCGCAGCGCGGAAGTGGGGCTACGACAAGGTCGCGCTGGAGCATGTCTCGTTCGGCTCGGTGCTGGGCGAGGACCGCAAACCGCTCAAGACGCGTGAAGGCGGCGCCGTCGAGCTGGGCAGCTTGATCGAGGAAGCCGTCGCCCGGGCCGGACAGATGTACGAGCAGATCCGCGCGGAGCGCATCGAGCGCGGCGACGAAGTCCCCGAATTGACTGCGGAAGAGCGCAAGCAGATTGAAGAAGCGGTCGGCATCGGCGCGGTCAAGTATGCCGACCTGTGCCAGAACCGCGCGACCGACTACGTCTTCAGCTGGTCCAAGATGCTGGCGATGACCGGCAACACCGCCACGTACATGCAGTACGCCTACGCACGCAACCGCAGCATCTTCCGCAAGGGGGACGTGGACGTGTCCCGCTTCCGCGCCAGCCCGCCGCCGGTCGTCGTCGCGCATCCGGCCGAACGCGCCCTGGCGATGGAACTGCTCCGCCTCGAAGAGACGCTGCACAGCGCCGCCGCCGAGTATCAGCCCAGCGACATCACCAACTACCTCTGGAACCTGTCGAAGAGCTACAGCAGCTTCTTCGACAAGTGCCCCGTCCTGAAGGCCGACACGCCGGAGCTACGCGATAGCCGCCTGCTGCTCTGCGACCTGACGGCGCGGACCATCCAGCAGTGCCTGGGGTTGCTGGGTATCCGCACGATCGAGATGATGTGAGGGAGCAACGGCGCTTCGCTTGGGTGCCATGCTCACGGCTTTGCGTGAGCATGGCTGCGATTGAGCCTCGCGATGTGCCAAACTCAAGACGAACGCCACGGCCCCAGCGGGCCTCCATGCTCACGCAAAGCCGTGAGCATGGCACCCGTGCGCTCGTGCGGCCCGGTCGGAAACAGGCATCCGCCTAACTTTGTGCTCTCCGTCCTGCCAGCATGTTGCAGAACAGCGCTCCTTGCCCGATGGCGTCGTCCAGGGCGACGTGCGTGTGCGGCAGCTTGTCGAACCAGGCGGCCGGCATGTTCTTCTTCACGGAGTCGCGATAGCCGATGCCGAGCAGGGCCATGGCGTAGGTCTTGATGTCGAGGGCGGAATGGGAGAAGGGGCTCTCGCCGGCGAAGCGCATGAGATACCAGTAGACGAACAGAAAGTCGTACGCGGCCGGGTAGGCGACGAACACCGGCTTGCCGGGCAATGCCTTCAGCCAGGCGACATACTCGGGCATGACGACGGCCGGCTCGCGCGGATCGGTCCGGCAGGCGGTCCATGCCTCCGGTTGCGTCTGCCACCAGGCCATCGTCTTGGGATCGCCGAGCGCATCGGGCAGCGTGACCAGGTTGGCGGCGAAGGTGCCCAGCAGTTTCTTGTCGGCAGTGTATGCCGCCGAGCCGAAGCTGAGCATGGAATTCGGACCGGGAATCGGCCCATCCGCCTCGACATCGGTGCTGATGTAGATCTCTGACATCGGACAGTTTCCTTCCACTTGTCAAGACGCATGCCAGAGTTGATCGGTTCAATGAATTCTGTGCGCGGAGTCGTGAGTGCGAGGGTGAAGCGCCAAGTCTCGCAGCATGTGGCAGCATGAGTCGGCATGTGGCGCGGTGTCTATGCGCTGCCGGTCACGGATTTGAGATCCGCACGCTGGTCCTCGTACGTCGTTGCGTAAGAAAGGATTCTCGGATCGGGCTCGATGCCCCACGTCCGGCAAGCTTGCCGATAGATACCGGGCCACCAGTTTTCGTGCCGGGTCAGTCCCTGGTCGCGGACGGCGGCCCAGTTGCTGAGGATCTTCGACCAGCACTTGTCGCCGTAGTCGAGCGCTTCCTTCCAGCCTCCAAGCTGCGGGATGTACCACTCGCGGCCGAGTTGCGCGTGCAGCACCTCGTCGGCCCAGTCGTAGTCCTGAATGGTTGCCATGAGCGGGATGCCGGACGCCTGTCCCAGTTCCCACTCGTAGCGCTTGCCGGTTTTCGTCATCAGCCCTTGCTCGATGAAGTAAAGCACGGCATGGCGTTCGAGCGGCGTGCACTCGGTGTTGAGGCGGAATGACCAGTTATGCGTTATGCGGGCCTGGGTCCAGTCGATGCCGAGGGCGACGAAGCCGATCTCGCCGAGCATGGCGTGCCGGGCCTCGTCCCAAAGCTGGCGGGACATGTCGCGGTAGTACTCCCAGGGCTTGCCGCGCGTCTGATGGATGATGCCGGCCATCATCTCCGGCACGTCGATCTCGCGAATGCGCTTGTAAAGCATCATCAGCGTCTTCGGCCGGGCCTCGATCGCCGCATCGTAGATGAACGCCTCGGCATTCACGCCCTGGTTGAAAAGGTCCTGAAAGCGTTCATCGCGCTTCGGCACCGGATCGTACACATACGGCGCGGCGGAGTGCATGCGCCGCGGAGCATTCTCCCTCACCCGCAACCCCTCTCCCGGAGGGAGCGGGGAGCCATGCGACTCCTGACCCCTGCCTGCCCGGCTCGCCCGAGCAAGGCACTCATCCAGCAACTCCAGCCACGGCCGCATCGCTTCCCGGGCAGTGTCGTCGACGAGGGAGGCGATGGCCTTGCGGCCGAAGTCGAGCATGTCCGCTAGCTCGAGCCGCGCGAACCGGCAGATGCGCAGTGACGGGGCATCGGCAATCGGGTTGGTGTCGTCGCGATGCCGCGCGAGGGCAGCATCCAGCGCCGGCACGGCTTTCTCGTAGAGTCCGACCAGCAATTCCGTCGTTGTCGGCGCCGCCAGGATCTCGTCGAAGAACACCTGCAGCGCCGGGTCGGGCACGTCCTCCAGCCCGAGCGGCGGCTCGCGCATCTCCGCGACGCGGTTGCGCAGCGCCTGCACGTGCTCGGCACACAGATAGGAATGCAGCGCGAAGGCAGTCTTCAGCTCATAGATCGGCTCGGCGGTGATGCGAGCCGTGAGGATCTCATGCAGGCGGACAAAGGCGTAGTGATAGCGCTTGAGCCGGGCCACGCAGGCCTCGACGCTGAGCCCGGGCTGGATCGCGTCGGCCATCGTGGCCAGGCCGGCGAGCGGGGGCAGGTTGCGGTGCGTTTGATAAGCATGCGCCATGACGCGATCTCCTGGCCGTGAACGGGTGCGGTGGCCGTGGCGGACGACACGAGCAGCCCAACCTGGGTGCCGGATGCAAGGAGCGCCCAGCAATTCCGCATTATAGTGCCAGGTCCTGCCGAGGCGCGCCGCTGCCCGGAACTTGCAAAAATCATCATCGGCGCGCACAATCAACGCGGTGAGCACGCTTATATCCTGGGGAGCCATGATGTCGCCTGGTCCGGAACAACGGCTGGAAGGTTTTCGTCAGTATCTGGCCCTGCTTGCGCGCCTGCAGGTGGATCCGAAGCTGCAGGCGAAGGTCGATCTGTCCGGTGTCGTGCAGCAAACATTGCTCGAGGCGTATCAGAGCCTCCAGAAGATCGATGGCTGGAACGAGGCCCAGCAGGCGGCGTGGCTGCGGCAAGCGCTGGCCAACAATCTCAAGGATGAGCTGCGTCGCTGGAGGACCGAAGCCCGTGATGTTGGCCGCGAGCAGTCACTGCAAGCGGCTCTCGACCAGTCCTCGACGCGCCTGGAGGCCTGGCTGGCGGCCAATCAGTCGTCGCCCAGCCAGCGCGTGGACCGGCAGGAACAGGCCGTGCGCCTGGCCGATGCTTTGGCACGGCTGCCGGAAGCGCAGCGTGAGGCCCTGGTCCTGCAGCACTGGCACGGCTGGTCGCTGGTGCAGATCGCGGAGCACCTGGGTCGCACACCTGCTGCCGTCGCCGGCCTCCTGCATCGTGGCCTGGGGCAGCTTCGCGAACACCTGCAAGAAAGTGAGTGAGCCATGACCGTCGACTCGTTCGCAGGCAACAGCCGCGAGGACCATTTTCAGGAAGTGCTGGCGGAATACTTGCAAGCCGTGGAAAACGGCCACGCGCCCGATCGCCAGGCGCTGCTGGACAGGTATCCCGAGCTGACGGACGAACTCGCCGCCTACTTTGCCAATCGCGAGCACTTTGACCAGCTGGCCGAGCCCTTGCGCGTCGAGGATGGTGTGACGCGAGGACCGGCTGCGAAGGAAAACGTGTGCTCCGTATCAGCCAGTAACGAGCAGCCAACCATCGCTCCGGGTGAGCCGGTCCCGGTATTGCCGATAAAGCTGCGCTACTTCGGCGATTATGAGTTACTGGAAGAGATCGGCCGCGGCGGCATGGGGGTCGTCTACAAGGCGCGGCAGGTGAACTTGAATCGCCTGGTTGCGCTCAAGATGATCCTTAGCGGGCAGTTCGCCGACGGCGACGATGTTCGGCGCTTCCATGCCGAGGCCGAGGCCGCCGCCAAGCTCGATCACCCGGGCATCGTACCGGTCTTCGAAGTCGGCCAGCACGAGGGGCATCATTACTTTTCCATGGGCTTCATTGATGGAGAAAGCCTGGCGCACCAGCTGGTCGCCGGCCTTCCGTCCGCGCGTGCGGCTGCCGAGTTGATGCAAAAGGTCGCTGAGGCCGTCGCATATGCTCATGTCGAAGGGGTCGTGCATCGCGACCTGAAGCCGGCCAACATCCTCATCGACAAGACCGGCCAGCCGCGCTTGACTGATTTTGGTCTGGCCAAGCATGTGGAGCAGGCAGCACCGGGCGCTTCCCGGCAAGATGCGACCTCCGGCCTGCGTGCGCTGACGCAGACCGGGCAAATCCTCGGCACGCCCAGCTACATGCCGCCCGAGCAGGCAAGCGGCGAGCGCGGCATGGTTGGCCCACTGGCCGACGTCTACTCCCTGGGCGCGATCCTGTACTGCCTGTTGACCGGCCGCCCGCCGTTCCAGGCAGCCAATCCGCTCGACACGCTTCTGCAGGTGCTGAGCTGTGAACCGGCGCCGCCGCGGCAGCTCAATGCCGCCGTGCCGCGCGACCTGGAGACCATCTGTCTCAAGTGCCTCAATAAGGAACCGCGCAAGCGCTACGCGACAGCCCAGGACCTGTTGCCGACCTGGAGCGGTACCTGGCAGGCCAGCCGATCGTGGCGCGGCCGACCGGGGCCGGCGAACGCCTGTGGAAATGGGTGAAACGCCGGCCGGCGGCGGCAGCTTTGCTCCTGGTGAGCGGCATTGCCAGTGTCGGCCTTGTCCTCCTCTTGGCGGCCTTGCTGCACAATGCCGAACAGCGTGCCAAGATGGTCCAGGACTTGACGGTGGCCGATCGCGAGCTTCAGAAGGCACGCACAGAAACGCAAATGCAGCAAGGACATCTCCAGCTTGCCAAGCAAGAACAGCGAGTCGCCGAAAGCAACGCCGCCAGGGACCAGCAACTGGCCAGGGAAGCCCAAACGAGGCTGAAAAAAGCAGAAGAAAACTTCAAGACGATATTTCGCTCGCAATCCGAACTCATGATCAAGTCCGCCGCGTACCAGCGACAGCTTGTCAAGGATTTCGAACGTCAAAAACAGCTGGCCAAGGAGCTCAAGCAAGATGCCGAACGCCACGCCAGCGGTCTGCGGCTCATCGGTCAGTCGTCGGCCCTGCGCGCCAGCAACCCCGGCCTGGCATTGCTGCTGGCCATCGAGGGCCAGAAGCTTGCACCGGGACTCATGGCCAACAACGCCCTCCGCGAAGCCATCGATGAATCCCACGAAGAGCGGACCATTCCGGTCGGCCATGCCTCTCGCTCCGCCTGGTACTTGCCCAGCGGCAAGCAGATCATTTCGCTGCCAGTGGGCGGCAGCGGCGGCTGGGTCCGGCTCTGGGACGCTGCCAGCGGTGAGCATGCCGGCGACCTCGAAATGCCGCCGGTGAACATCCATTCGGCGATCCTCAGCCCCGACGGCAAACGGATTGCCTTCACCTTTGAAGGCAACAACCACCGGAGCTGGCCCAACAAGCCGCCGGACATCATCTTTACGGATTGCGTCGTCCGCATCTGGGACATCGCCGGCCGCAAGGAGATCGCAATACTCAGGGGACACACGAGCCGGGTCACGACAGCGCAGTTCAGCCCCGACGGCACGAAGCTGGTCACCGCCTCCTGGGACGGCAGCGTGCGCATCTGGGACACGGCGACTTGGCAGCAGGAGCGCGCGATTGCGGCTCATGAGGCCGGCGCCGCCGGAGCCTACTTCAGCCCCGACGGCAGATCCATCGTTACCGCGTCCACAAGCTTCCGCCGCGAGCGCAATGTGGATGCCGAATTCCCGAAGTTGAAGAATGCCCTCATCGATCCACCGTCTGGAACATTGCCGCCTGGCGTCAAGCCTGGCGATCATCCAGCGACCTCGGGCTCCAGCCACTCGGGAAGTGGACATGCGGTGAACGAAAAGACTGCCCTGGCCATTTGGGACGCGGCGACGGGTAACCAGCGCGTTGCGCTCAACCACGGCCCCAAGGGGATGCACCAGGCTCTGGAGTCGGCCCGCTTTCCGCTCGAATGGAGTCCGAAGGGAGATATGGTGCTGACCTGGGCGCCGGGAGCATCCAATGCCATTACCTTGTGGGACTCGACAACGGGGGACGCGCGCGTGACACTGCCGACCGGCTTTCAGGCCAGTGTTGGCTTCAATACTGACGGTTCGCGCGTGGTGGTCGTGCCCAGCAACCGCACGCGAATCAGCCTCTGGGATGTCGCGACCGCCAAGGAGGCGCTGGTCATACGCGTGGCATCAGGCGTGAATGGTCCGCCCAGCTACAGCCCGGATGCCCGCTGGATCGTGGCCGCCTGCGGCGACAAGTCGGCGCGCATCTGGTCGGCGGACACCGGCGAGGAGCTGTGGTGCTTTCGCGGCCATCAGCTGGGATTCTCGTCGGCAGCCTTCAGCCCGGACGGAAAGCGAGTCGTCACCGTATCGCAGGACGGCACGGCAAGGATATGGAGCACGGAGCGCGGCCGCGATTATGCCCGCGTCTTTCAGGCCTCACATCCCATGCACCATGTGACCTTCAGCCCACATGGCAAGCGCCTGGCGACGTCCGCCTTCGACCGCTTTTATTTCAACCAGGAACATCCCACGCTGTGGGACGTCGAAACCGGCAAGCCGCTGCACACGCTGCGCGGCCTCGCCAAGCTGGGGAATCTGCCGGTGCGCAACCGCATCCTGGGTGCGACGCTGTCGCTCGAGTTCAGCGGCGACGGCCGGCATTTGCTCGTCGCTACCAAGGAGAATTCGGCCAAGGTCCGCAAGCGGCCTTTGCTCGGTGTCGGCAAGGAAATCGAAGAGGCGATTCCGGGCACGCCGGTCCGCCTGTGGGACGTGGTGAATGGCAAGGAGGTGCGGGCGTTTCAGGGCCCGCGCGGCGAGATCGGTCCGGCCGCCTTCAGCCCCAATGGCAAGCTGGTGCTCGCTGCGGAACGCGGCCCCCAGCAGTTGAATACCTATCTCGAGAACGGCAATCAGATGGGCAGTTCCAGCGGAACGATTGCGGATGGGCAGGCGTACATCTGGGACGCCAAGACCGGCAAGCTCGTGCGAACTCTGAAGGGGCATGTGTACGGCATCACCTGCTCCGCCTGGGCGCCGGACAGCAAGCGCGTCTTGACGGCGGATTACAGCATCGGCTTCAAGGCCGATGAGGGCGCGGCCCGGATCTGGGACATCGATTCAGGCAAGCCCATTGTGACACTGGAAGGCAACCGCGGCGGAATCCGGCTGGCGACGTTTAGCCCTGACGGCACGCATGTTGTCATGCTGCACCAACCGTCGAATTACTACGTCGAGATCTGGGATGCCAGGACCGGCCAG
The DNA here is from genome assembly GCA_016873095.1 of Planctomycetota bacterium. Classification (GTDB taxonomy): domain Bacteria; phylum Planctomycetota; class Planctomycetia; order Gemmatales; family Gemmataceae; genus VGYC01. Next base: position 14,405 of record VGYC01000022.1, read on the forward strand.
GTCGTCCGCACACGCGGCCGCCCCACCAATTACAAGTACGGGCAGTACCCCGATCCGCAGATGAAAACCATCGTCTACAAGCGGAACGATCGGGTCGTGTATGTGGATGAAGGAGGAGAACCCGGGCACGGCGGGTTCATCTCGCACGTCGTTTACAGCCGTGATGGTCGGCGCATCATCACGACCTCGTGGGACCGGACCGCCCGTGTCTGGGACGCCGCCACCGGCAAGCCGCTGCTGGTATTGCGCGGCCATATCATGGGAGTTCACCATGCAGCCTTTAGCGCCGAAGGCAAGCGCATCGTCACTTCATCCGACGACGAAACCGCCCGCGTCTGGGACGCCGAGACCGGCAGCGAACTCTTCACGCTGGCCGGCCACAAGGCGGCCGTGCTGACCGCCGTCTTCAGCCCGGACGGCAAGCACGTGGCCACCGCCTCGGCCGACGGCAGCGCTCGCGTCTGGCCGCTCGATCCGTTGCCGCTGGCGCGGTCGCGCAAACCGCGTGAGCTGACGCCGGAGGAACGAGAGCGCTTCGGAATTGCGAACTGAGGAGAAGGCGGCGCACGTGCCTGTTACCCGAACAGCCGTGTCAGCGGCGTACCGGCGTCAAGCAACGGCACCGGCCGTTGCTGGGCGTCAATGAGGCGTGTGTCCGGGTCGATGCCGAGGGCATGGAAGACCGTGGCGGCGAGATCCTCGGGGCTGACGGGGTTGTCGGCGGGATAGGCTGCGTCGGCGTCGGAGCGGCCCAGCAGGGCGCCGCCGCGAATGCCGGCACCGGCCAGCACGGCCGGGAAACAGAAGCTCCAGTGCCCGCGGCCCCAGCGCGGCGTGCCGCGTGGACTGCGGCCCATCTCGCCCAGGCAAACCACCAGCGTCTCGTCCAGCAGGCCGCGGTCTTCCAGGTCGCCCAGCAAGGCCGACAATGTCTGGTCGACCCCAGGAAGAAGATGATTCTGCAGATCGTCGCTGTGGACATGGCTGTCCCAGCTATAGCCGTCCGGCGCATCCCACAGCACGGTGACGAAACGTGCGCCGGCCTCGATCAGCCGCCGGCCGAGCAACGTCGATTGCCCGAACAGATGCCGGCCGTAGCGATCGCGTAGCCGGTCCGGTTCGTTGCGGATGTCGAACGCCTCGCGCACGCTGGTCGAGGTGACCAGCGAATAGGCCCGCTCCTGATTCTGATCGAAGAAGCGCAGTGAGGGAGCGCTGTCAACGCGGCGGCGCTGGGCGTCGAATTGCTCGCCGAGCCGGCGGCGAGAAGTCAGCCGGTCGAGCGTGATCTCCGGGCTGGGATCCAGGCCGTTGATGCGGAAGTTGAGTTCGTCGTCAGTGCAGTTGCGAAAATACGGGTTGTCGCCGGGGCCGCGCTTGCGGACCTCGGTGGCCAGCGGATTGTAGCTGCGGCCCAGCCAGCCGGCGTATTGCCCGGAACGGTCGTAGCCCTGGATGTGGCCAAGGCGATTCGGCACATAGACGTAGCTCGGGAAGCCGTGCCCGCGCGTCGAGCGGTCGAGATACTCGACGACGGAGCCCATCGCCGGCCAGTCCTTGTCGGTGGCGTCCACCATGGCGGCGCCGCGCTGGGCCGGCGGCATGTGATGTCCCGTCTGGATGATGTGGCAAGCGTTGTGGTCGTTGTGCCGGTGTGTCACGGTGCGGACGACGCCGAACCTGTCGGACATGGCCGCCAGTCGCGGCAGATGCTCGCTGATGAGCAGCCCCGGCGTGCGCGAGGCGATGGGGCGGAACGGCCCGCGAATGCCGCTGGGGGCGTTCGGCTTCATGTCGAAGGTTTCGAGCTGGCTGGGACCACCGAAGAGGAACAGGAACATGACCGACTTGGCCCGCGGCCGACGATTCGGCTGTGCTGCCTCGGCGGCCAGCACGCGCGGCAGGCTCAGCCCGAACAGCCCGGCGCCGCCCGCCTGCAACAGCTCCCGCCGCGTGACGCCGCCACAAACCGCTTTCGGCCCGCCGAGAATGTTCAGCATCGACTGTCCCCCTTGGTCTCCTTCTTTTATAAGGCGACCGGGCCACGGGGAGCAAGTGATTTCTCGAGGTGAATCACACCAGGCGAGTCACATCAGGCGCATCAGACGCTGGATGAGTTTTTGCTCCAGATCGGGGTCGCGGCCCTTGAAGATCCAGGTCGAATCGAAAACGGTCGGATCGATGACCTCGAACTGGCGCTCGACGCTGTTGTCCGTACGGAAGATGGCGGCGCCGGCGGTCTGCTTGATCGGCCGCGGGACATCTTCGAGTTCCTTGCGGGCGATGACCTCGAGAAAGAATCCGCCGTTGTCGGCAGGCTGAATCAGGATCGAGACGCGATGGCGGTAGCTCTGCAGAGTCGCCAGGGCGCGCTCGTAGAATACCGGGCTGCCGGGCTTCAGGAACTGGATCACGCCGGGGGCGATGCGCGGCACCGTCTCAATCCGGCCATCGTAGCGATTCGATTCCGCGATCTCGAAGCCGTTGTCCCCCAGCACTTGCAGAACATTCTCGAACACCTTGCCGTAGGCTTCCGGACCCTGAGGGATGAAGACGGGGTTCGTCTCGGGCGGATACGTGACCCAATCCGGAATGAAAGTGCTGGGCGGCTGGACGGGATCGCGCGGGTTCAGGGCCAGCTTGTCACCCAGCTCGTCCAGCGACATGCAGCCGCTCAGGACGAGCAGCATCAAAACGCCGGCCAGTGTAACCGCCTGCCGCATGGCATGGTTCCCCAGGATCGCACCGCTGGACAATGGCCGGGCCTTATGCCAGGGATGCTTCCGGAGAGCAAGAGCAAAAAGCTCGCCTCCCGACATCCGACATACGCGGGCTCGATGGCAAGTTGCCAATCTTGCCGCGCTTGCCAATAATGGCGCTCTGGAGAAGTGGCTTGCCTTTCTCCCGGCGTTCCGAGCCTGGGAGCGAGTAATTCAGGAGCACAACATGTCCCTCAATTTCGGCTCCCAGGATCTGGCCCTGCCTGACGACTTGCGAGGCCCGCTCAAGGCGCACCTGCAAAGTCTGCGCGAGGCGTATCAGCGTCGCAACTGGGCCGGGCGCGTCGGCTTCGGCGTCAAGCCGGCGGTCCTGGTCATCGACCTGGCGACTTACTGGCTCGATCCGAAACGGCAGATCGGCAGCAACCTCGATGTGGTCGTGGACTCGGCCAGCCAGGTGCTGCGGGCCGCGCGCGCCGCCGAGGCGCCGATCGTCTTCACCACCTTTGCCTTCGATCCGGCATTTCCCCACAGCCCGCACGACCGCAAGCAGAGGCTGGAACTGCCCCAGGACGCGTCCGAGCTATTTCAGCTCGATCCCCGGCTGGAGCGCCGGCCAAACGAGCCGATCATTCGCAAACGCTACGCATCCGCCTTCAAGGGGACGAACCTGCAGGACATGCTGGCGATGCAGGGCGTGGACACGCTCATCGTCATGGGCGTGAGCACCAGCCATTGCGTGTACGCGAGTTGCCGGGACGCCACCGACACGCTGCGCGTCATCGTGCCGCGCGAGGCCGTCGGCGAGCGCTGCGAGCTGATGCACGAGGTGTTCCTGCTGGACATCGACATCGACCTGGCCGACGTGACGCCGCTGGCCGAGGTCGTGCTGTATCTCGAAGGGCTGCGGCCCAGCGGCTGAGGTAGTTGCCATGGGGAAGTTCCGCTCCCTTGCGTTCCTTGCTGTCGTTCCGTTCCTGATGTGCTCTGCCGATGAGACCAGGACTCCCGACGCGCCGCTGCATGTCTTGTCCGGACACACCGGCTCGGTGATGTCGGTCGCGTTCGCGCCGGATGGCATGACGCTCGCCAGCGGCTCGCGGGACCGGACGATCCTGCTCTGGGACACGGCCGCGGGCAAACGCAAACAGACGCTCAAGGGGCATGAAGGCGACGTCTACTGCGTCGTCTACTCACCTCGGGGAGACATCCTCGCCAGCGCTGCCGCCGACAGCACGATTCGGCTGTGGAATGCAAAGGACGGCAAGCCGCTGCGCACCTTGACGGGACACGAGGGGGTGGTGCGCTCCGTGGCCGTCGCTCCTGGCGGCAAGATGCTTGTCAGCGGCGGCACCGATTCCACGGTGCGCCTGTGGGATGTCGCCAGCGGCCGGCTGCGACGTACCGTCACCGGGCACGGCGGACAGGTACGGTCGGTTGCCTGGTCGGCCGACGGCCGGTTGCTGGCCAGCGGCGCCACCGACAAGACCGCGCGGCTCTGGCATGCGAACGATGGCAGCGTCAAGCACATCCTGAAGGGCCATCCCGGCGGCCTGGAAGCGGTTGCCTTCGCGCCCGATGGCAAGACGCTGGCCAGCAGCAGTTCCGACGCCACCGCGCGTCTGTGGGACATTGACTCCGGGGACCTGAAGCACATTTTGAAGGGCCACGGCGAGGAGATCGATTCCATCGTCTATTCGCCCGACGGCACCCTGATCGTCACGGGGTCGAAGGACAAGTCCATCAAGATCTGGGACGCGAAGTCGGGCAAGCTGCAGCGCACGATCACCGGGCCAAAGAATCGTCTGGAATCGCTGGCCTTCTCGGCCGATGGCAAGGCGCTGGCGAGCGGCAGCGGCGGACCGGAAGCCGTTGTCCGTATCTGGAAGGCCGCCGCCCTTGCCGCACCCGGGCACGACATGAACGACAAGTAGGAGACAGGATGCCGGAGTCGACACCGCAGGAACAGATCAGCCGCATGCTGACGGGCTACTGGCTGTCGCAAGCGCTCTACGTGGCCGCCAAGCTCGGCCTGGCCGACCTGGTGAAAGCCGCGCCGCGCAGCGCCCCCGAGCTGGCGACGGCCACGGGCACGCACACTCGCGCGCTCTATCGCTTGCTGCGCGCGCTGGCCAGCGTCGCCGTCTTTGCCGAGGACGAGCAGCAGCGCTTCCGGCTCACGCCCATGGCCGAGTGCTTGCTCGACGCTCCCGGCTCGCAGCGGGCGCTGGCCATCATGTCAGGCGAGGAGCACTTCCGTGCGTTCGGCGACTTGCTCTACAGCGTGCAGACGGGCGAGCCGGCGTTCGACAGGCTCATGGGCGCTCCGGTCTTCGACTTCCTGCAGGCACACCCGGAGCAAGCGCGCATCTTCGACGAGGCGATGACGGGCGTGCATGGCCGCGAGACGGCTGCCATGCTGGAAGCGTACGACTTCAGCGGCGTCCGCGTGCTGGCGGACATCGGCGGCGGCAGCGGCAGCGTCGTCAGCGCGATCTTGAAGAAGTACACGCAGATGCACGGCATTCTCTATGACTTGCCGGCTGTGATCGAGCGCGCCGCACCAAGACTCGCCGCCGCCGGCCTGGCGAATCGCTGCCAGGCGATCGGCGGCAGCTTCTTCGCCTCGGTCCCGATCGGCGCCAATGTCTACCTCATGCGGCACATCATCCACGACTGGGACGACGACAATTGTCGGCTCATCCTGCACAACATTCGCCAAGTGCTGCCAGACCACGGCCGCTTGCTTGTCGTCGAATCTGTCGTCCCGCCCGGCAACGACCCGTCGTTCGGCAAGCTACTCGACCTGGCCATGCTCGTCATTCCAGGCGGCGAGGAACGCACGGCCGAGGAATACCGCAAGCTCTTCCATGCCACCGGCTTCGAGCTGACCCGTATCCTGCCGACCACGGCGGATGTCAGCGTCATCGAAGGTAAGAAGTTTCCCGGCCAGGCGTAGTCGAAGCTCGCTCGGCGGTTTCGCGCGCTGGATCCGGTGCGCGAAACTGCCGAGCGCTGAGGCAGACTGTCCAGCTGTCCACTGTCCGGCTACAATCTCCGGAACGACAACATTTCCTATCAGGAGCATTGAGTCATGATGACACCGGCCGCCGCCACGCGTCCCAGCGGGCAGCTTTCCCTCATGGATCGCCTCTCGCGGCTCTCCTTTCACGACGCCTGCAAGATCCTCGGTCCCGGCGGCAGCAAGCTCATCGAGAAGAACGCCAACGTCTGGGACATCAACATCGACAACGACGTACTGCTGCGCGAGGACGTGCTCAGCGTCCGCATCCCGGTGGCGGACGGGCCAATGCCAACCGTGACCATCACGCTGGCGGATGATGTCAAGAAACGTCTACGCTGGAGTTGCGATCGTTGCTTTCAGGCCTGCGCGCACGTGGGCGCCGTGTTTTCGCTGATCCTCGAAGAGAAGACGTCGCTGGGCTTGGCGATTCCCCCCAGGCCGCGCATCGCCATTGAAAGTCTGTCGGAGGACGAGCTGGTGGCCCGCGCCCTCGCCGAGCGTGCCGAGCGGGCCCGTATCGAGAAGATGGCCGTCCGTACTGCCGACCCGTCCCGGCCGTGGACCGACTACACCGTCACCAATCGTGCCAGCGGCAAGAGCTATCGCGTCGCTCTGCGCGGCCTGGAGCCGGGCGTCTCGTACTGCTCGTGTCCCGATTACCGCACCAACACGCTGGGCACCTGCAAGCACATCATGCATGTGCTCAAGAAGGCGCAGCGCCGCTTCACGCCGCAGCAGCTCAAGCAACCCTATCGCCGCAAGCATGTCGCCGTGGTGCTTCGCTACGGCGCGGACGTGAGCCTGCGCTTGCTGACGCCCGACCGCCTGGACGAGGAGGTCGCGAAGATTGTCCGGCCCCTGGTGGACAAGGCCATCGACAACCCGCACGACCTGCTCAAACGACTGGCAAAGGTGCAACAGCTCGGGCAAGACGTGACCGTCTACCCTGATGCCGAGGAGTACATTCAGCAGCAGCTCACGCAAGAACGGCTGGCGGAGAGGACAGCGGAGATTCGCCGATCTCCCGACAAGCATCCGCTGCGCACATCGCTGCTCAAGGTGCCGCTCCTGCCCTATCAGCTGGATGGCATTGCCTTCGCCGCCGGCGCGGGCCGGGCAGTGCTCGCCGACGACATGGGCCTGGGCAAGACGATCCAGGGCGTCGGCGTCGCCGAGTTTCTCGCGCGTGAAGTCGATATCAAGAAGGTCCTCATCGTCTGTCCCGCCTCGCTCAAGTCGCAGTGGCGCAACGAAATCCAGCGCTTCTGCGATCGCAATGTGCAGCTGGTCAGCGGCGCGGCTGCCGAGCGCGGCAGCCAGTACGCCAACCCGTGCTTCTTCACCGTCTGCAACTACGAGCAGGTGCTCCGCGACATCCTCACCATCGAGCCCATCAAGTGGGACCTGATCATCCTCGACGAGGGGCAGCGTATCAAGAACTGGGAGTCGAAGACCTCGGCCGTCATCAAGGGCCTGAAGTCGCGCTTCGCACTGGTGCTGTCCGGGACGCCGCTGGAGAACAAGCTCGACGAGCTCTACTCCGTGGTGCAGTTCATTGACGACCGCCGGCTCGGGCCCGGCTTCCGCTTCTTCAACAAGCATCGCATGGTGGACGACAAGGGCAAGACGCTCGGCTACAGGAACTTGACCGAGCTACGGGCGGCGCTGGCCCCCGTCCTGCTGCGGCGCACGCGCGACAGCGTGAAGCTCGAGCTGCCGCCGCGGAGCACCGAGATTGTCCGCATCCCGCCCACCGACGAACAGCTGGCCCTGCATGCGGCCAACATGAAGATCGTTGCCACCATCGTCCGCAAGAGCTTCATCAGCGAGATGGACCTGCTGCGCTTGCAAAAGGCATTGCTCATGTGTCGCATGGCTGCCAACAGCACCTTCCTGGTCAACAAGGAGGAACCCGCGTATTCGACCAAGCTCGACCATCTCGACAGCCTCTTCGAGGAGCTGTTCGAGGAGGAAGGCCGCAAGGTCGTTCTCTTCTCCGAGTGGACAACAATGCTGAACCTCATCGAGCACAAGCTGCACAAGCGCAAGCTCGATTTCGTCCGGCTTGACGGCGGCGTGCCGCAAAAACAACGACAGGAGCTGGTCGAGAAGTTCCAGACGGACCCGACCTGCTTGTTGTTCATCACCACCAACGCCGGCTCGACAGGGCTGAATCTTCAGGCGGCCAACACGGTAATCAACGTCGATCTGCCCTGGAACCCAGCCGTGCTGGAGCAGCGCATCGCCCGCGCCCACCGCATGGGGCAGACGCAGCCGGTCCAGGTCTTCGTGCTGGTGACCGAAGGGACCATCGAGGAGAACCTGCTGGCGACCATCGCCGCCAAGCGCGATCTGGCGCTGGCCGCCCTCGATCCGGAGTCGGCCGTAGATGAGGTGCAGCTGGCCAGCGGCATGCAGGAACTCAAGGGCCGGCTGGAAGTCCTGCTCGGCGCCAAGCCGCATGCCGAGGTGGACCAGAGTCAGAAGGCCGCCAGCGACGAACAGACACGGCAGCTGGCCGAGGCGCATCGCCAGCGCGTCTCCGCCGCCGGCGGCGAACTGCTCGGCGCCGCCTTCAACTTCATGGGCCAGCTTGTCGGCCAGCAGGATTTGCCCGCCGCGCCGACCGCCCTGCTCGACAAGCTTCGCGCCGGCTTGAATTCCTGCGTGGAACCGGACGCCGACGGCAAGCCGCGCTTGACCATCACCTTGCCCGACAAGGCGGCGCTGGAAGGACTGGCCCAGACGCTGGCAAAGCTGCTGGCACTGAGCGGAACATGATCTTCCGGCACTGTGTCAATGCTGGACTTTCGTGGAGGCGTCATGGGTGCCATGCCCACGCAAAGCCGTGAGCATGGCGCCCGTGTAAATCTTGCCTTGTGGATTCATCGATGGCCCAGACCAAGATCAAGAGGGCGCGGAAGCGCCAGCTTGGCCAGTTCTATACGCCGGCTCGTTGTGCTCGCAAGCTCGTCGCGGAGCTTGACCTCACGATTTCGTCCGTGGTCCTCGAGCCCAGCGCGGGGGCGGGCGCCTTCGTCTTGCCGCTAGTCGAGCGGTTCATGGAATTGCATCACGGATCGCAGTCGTTACGCCTCGAAAAGACCCTGCGCGACAACCTGCATGCCGTGGAGATCGACCCGGCAGCCAAGACAGCGATGCTCGTGGCCATCACGCGGCGCTGGGGCCGCTTGCCACGCCAGCACAGGCTGACGCGCGGTGATTTCTTCGCTACGGACTTCGACACGACGTTCGACGTCATCATCGGCAATCCGCCGTTCGGCGGCACCATCCGGCCCGCGCTGCAGGACAAGCTCGACGCACGCTACGGCCAGCGCGACGGCTTCAAGATCAAGAAGGAAACTTACAGCTTCTTCATCGTCCGCGCCGTCGAGATGCTGCGGCCGGCGGGCCGGCTGCGCTTCATCTGCAGCGACACATTCCTGACCATCCCGACCATGAAGGGCCTCCGCGAATTCCTGCTCAATCGCGGACGCACGGCGGTCACGCGAATTGACGGTCAATTCGCCGAGACGGACCAGCCGATGGTCTTGCTCGACTATCAGCACACGGGCCAGACCGAGGAAGTGGAGATTGACGGCCAGCCGCTGCGCCGCGAAACCATCAACCTGACCGGGAATCGCTCGTGGCAGATCAACGAGTCGCTGGGCCGGCTGTTTGCCGGGCCCAAGCTCGGCGACGTCATGGTCGCCTCCAGCGGCATGACCGTCGGCCGCAATGAGCTTTTTGTCCGCGATATTGTGGACGGCGCCGTTCTTGAACCGTACGACTTTCGGTTTCGCCAGGAGCCAATCACGCTCAGGCGTGAGCTGGAGCGAGCGCGTCTTGGCTATCTATCCCAGGCCGTCAGGGCCAGGATCATGCGCCAGGAGGAACTCGGCGAGACCCGGCGCGTTGTCGAGGCCATTCCGCTGGCGGCGACCAGACGGGTGCCGCTGCCTCATCCGGATTATTGCTTCTACAACAAGGCGACCAGAGACATCGTCTTTTCGCAGCCCAAGCACGCGATCTTCTGGCGCGACGACGGCGACGCGGTGATCACCTTCAAGAAGAGCGGCAACTGGTATCTGCACGGCGTCGGCGGCCAGCCGTACTTCAAGCGCGAGGGGCTATCCTGGCAATTGATCGCACCGTCGCTGAATGCACGCTACCTGCCCCCGGGCTATATCCTCGATAGCGGGGCGCCCTGCGCGTTCCTGCGCGACGGGATCGACCGCGATGAATTGTGGTTCGTGCTCGGCTGGTGCCTGACGCCCCTGTGTACGCGCATCCTGAAAGACGTCCTCAATCACACCCGCAATATTCAGTCCAAGGACGTTGAACGGCTGCCCTATCCCTTCTGGGTCGCCCCTGCCGACAAGGGCAAGGCCATCGCCCGCTGCCGCGATCTGGTTGTAGCGGCCAGGTCCTGTGGCACGCAGTATCGTCGCGACCATCCGGAGATCGTTGCCTTGACGGAGTGTTACCGCGTGCACTGATGCGCTTACGGCGCCAGCAAGCCGACGAGCACGTCGTAGCCGGTGTGCGTGCCAACGGCTATGCCGAAGCCGCGACAGCGATAAAGCAGGGCAAAGTACACGCCGGCGAGGGTTCGGAAGGCGAAAACATAGTTGTCGAACGGTTCTCCCTCCGGACCGAGGTTGTGTGCGGCTGCGAAGGCCAGCGCGGAAACCACGGCCGCCAGCAGGCTGGCAAACATCCAGGGTACATCGACGAAACGCAGGCCGTAAGCCAGGAATGAAAACAGCAGCAGTCGGAAGAGCGTCTCTTCATAGACGCCGGCGCCGATGAAGCTGACGACTTTTTCCAGTGCGGGATCCGGGGAACTGACGACGGCGGTCGGGTCGTCGCCGCGCGGCGTGCCGGCCACGCTCCGCTCCGAGTCTCCCGCGTCGCGGTTCGCCGTGTTCAGTGCGTCCACTGGCATGACGACGGCGGGTTCGGGCCGGAAGCCCAGTCCGTCAAGCACGGGCCAGACGCAACGACTGATCGCCCACAAGCCGACGGCGAAGAGCACGCTCTCGACTGCCATGCCCAGCCATACGCTCATGTAGTCGCTCGGCCGGTCCTTGCGGCGAACAAGGCTCCAGGACAGCAGCACGCCGACGAGCAGCGCCGGCGCCCAGAACGCCTCGGCCAGGCCCATGTGGCCCAGGCCGGAGCGCAACCAGCTATCGGCGCCGTTGCGCAGGCTATCCGGCTCATCGGCACTCAGCCAGTACAGGCCCGCTTCATACGCGACGACGAGCGGAAGTACAAAGGTCACGCACGACCAGGGATGACGGGTTGCCGATAGATAGCCGGGACGGGCCATGGTGCGTCTCGAAACCAACCGCCAGCGCGTTCAAGCCTCTACAGCCACCAGTTCGGGATAACGCGTGCCGAGCAGTTCGCGTTGCTCCGCCACCGGCAGGGCGCGGACAATGCTGCGGCCATCGACCTGGCCGAGGTCCAGGTGCACCGGGAAGGGCAACGGTTCTCCCCGGGCATCGGTAAGCAGTGCGACCATCGGTTTTGACGTCAGTCGCAAGTCCTTGCGCGCCGAATGGACGCCGATCACGATGCCAGCGGCGCCGTCCGCCAGTTCCACCACCGAGCCCACGGGGAAGAACGACAGGTCGAGCAGCTTTTCCGCCGCGAAGCGGTCCAGCGCACCTTGGTCGGCCAACAGCAGTGTGTCGGTCATGGCCGTGCGCGTGTCGAACGCGGCGCGGTACGGGCGCGGACAGCACAGGGCGGCGTAGATGTCCGCCACGGTGACAAGCCGCGTGAGCGTGGGAATCTGCGGCTCGCGCAGACCGGATGGATAGCCGGTGCCGTCAATGCGCTCGTGATGTCCGACGGCAGCTTCCATCAACCAGCCTTTGCCCGGGGCGAGACGGCTCAGGATCTCGGCGCCGACAATTGGATGGTACTCGACGTGCCGGCGTTGTTCGTCGTTGAGTGGGCCGCGCTGGGCGAGGATGTCGGCCGGCACGCGCAGCATGCCGACATCGTGCAGCAATCCAGCCAGCACCGGCTCGTCGGCGCGCTGCTGCCACTCCGGGTCGTGGCGCGTCAGCCTTGCAAGCACTTGCGCCGTCACCAGGCCATGCGCGGCCAGGAACTGCGCCGGTTGCTTGGCGTCACGCTGGTGAAAGCGCAACGGCCGGTCCTGGCGGACATCTTCCAGGACTTTCTCAACCAGCGGCGCAAATGCCTGAACGCGCAGCTCACTGCCTCGGGCCAGTCCATCGAGCAAATCCGCGAGTGATTCGACCAGGTCATGGCTGCGCCGTCGCGATTCCAGGCCGGCGAGCAAGGTGGCCAGACGGTCGCCGACGACATTGAGCGTCGCTTCCAGGCCGTCGCACCAGCGTGCCTGAGCGCCGGCGGCCTGCGGAACCGTCTGCGCCGCCCGCAGGGCAAGATCGAGCATGGCGGCTGTCCGCTGATAGAGCGCGGCCAGCGCATCGGTGCGCGGGTCTAGCAGGACCGGCTCATCGGCCAGCCCTCTCAGTTCCTGCAGCAACTCGCGCCCGCGCTGTAGTAGCCGCAAGCCGCGCGCACTGAGGCGTACCGCCGCTTCGCGTGGCGTGCTGGAAGACTGGAACAGCTCGCGCGTCGAGCCCTCGATGAGCGTGGTCGGGAAGTTTCCCGCCGTCACCCTGCGATCCAGTTGCAGGAGCGGATCCGTGGGCCGCGACGCCGGCACCGACTGCGTCGCAGTCTGATGTTCGCCCTCGACCAGGCGCTGTCTCAGCGCGGCAATCTTTTCCAGCAGAACTTGGGTCGTATTCATGGCCTGGTAAGCATCGGCTTTCCCACGCGCCCTGCTTCACCAAACCGGGCCGCTTTCCCGGAAAACTCCGCTTAACCTGGAAAGCCCGAACAGCCGGCAACCTGGCAAGATGGGCTGGCGATCGCGACCGGATTCCACATTGCTGGCAACTGGGCGCCGCCCTGACGCACTCCACGCAGATCCGCCACAAGCGTGGCGACACTTCTTGCGGCGCAATCTTCTATCGTGCCATCTGTTACGCACGATGCCCGTAACTTTTCAGCAAGTCTGGGTTCTTGGCAGCCTATTTTTTCAAGGGATTGACATCGATGATGCGCAGATGAAAATGCTGATCCTCCTCCAGGTCTGCGGGGACGTTTTGCCCGAGGAGTTGCATTGCGAGCCGGCCGCGGACCAGGAAGCGCTCGCGCGCCTCGACGACCTTGCCCTTGTCGGCATCGAAGAGGATAACGCCGCCGGCCTGCTGGGCCTTGAACGCGGCACTGCTGATCGCCAGCATGCCGGCGCCCGCTTTTCTTTTCGGAGCCTGATAGTTGAGGTCCAGGCCGAAGGCGAACTGGTGCAGGGCACCCTTGCCGCCGCCGTAAGCGTAATGGATGCGGCCTGACCAGCTGCCGAGCGCGCCCCAGCTGTGCGTCATCGGCTCTGACCACTTCGCGCCTTGCTTCAGCGGCCGATTCGGCTGAAAAAATGTCGTCCGCGCCATTTCCTTCCAGCCGTCCTGATCGAGCAAGCTGCCGACCTGCAGTCCCAGGGCACCCTGGGCCATCACGGCCGGCGGCAGACCTGCCGCTTCGAACTGCTTGACCTCCATCTTGGCGTCGAGATGAATGGCGAATGACGTTCCCGGCAACTTGAGTATCGCCGGTGCGAGCAATGGCTGAAGCAGCGCATCGGCCTGCACGAGCTGGGCGCCCTCAACCTTCTGCTGAATCTCGTAACCGCTCGCGCCCGCCTTCGCCACCTTGAAGCTCGACACCACGACGTATTCCAGCACCGTGCTGAACGGGATGCCCTGAATGTTGTAGGCGGGCTTTTGCAGGACGCGCAATTCCTGGAAGAAGCGGTCGCCCGGCTTCAGCTTCCATTCAAGCTGCAACGGCTGAGCGATCAGCTTCGGCTCGATGTGCCAGGTACGCGCCAGAATGGGAGACGGCCTGCCTCTGGAATCGACGACACGGAACTCGATGGTCAGCGACGGCGCCGGCAGATCGGTAAGCTCGACAAGGCCCCTGTCGGCCTTCTTCCATGTTGCCTGGCCCTGGATGCGGTATTCGATGTCGGCCGCCTTCCCGGCATTATCCTTCCCGGCACTGTCCTTGCCGGTGAGTGAGATGGTGAGGCGCCCGCCGGATCTCGGTTGCTCCGGCACGACGCGAATGATCTCCGGCGCGGGGGGCGCGGCCGGCATGGGCGGCGGGGGGTTCTCGCGCTGTGGTGGATCCTTGGCGGGCTGCTCCACGATCCACTGCTTGGGCGGCGGCTTCATCTTCGGCGCTGGATCGGCTGGATCAGCTGACTTGTCGGCGACTTGTCGCTTCGTCTCGCGTACCGGATCGTCGGTTGGCTCGTCAACCCACGCCAGCGTGAGATCGTCGCCGTTGAGCGGCCGCGACTTTTTCGTTCCGCCGCGATTGAGCAGATACACGCCGAGGCCGGCCATCAAAACCACGACGAGTCCGATGGCAGCCCAGTGCCAGACGGCTCGCCGCGGCATTGCTGCCACCGGCGCAGGCCGATCTCGCCGGACACTGGTCTCCTGTGCGATTCCCATTGCCGGCACGCGCACCGCTGCCGCGCATGCCGGGCAGCGAACCGCCGATCCGGCGAGCATGGGCGAGACCGTCAATCTGTTGCCGCAGCCGCAATGGATGGTTATGGACATGGCCTGCCTGAGACATCGTCACGGATCGGGCGCACGCCATTATAACATGCCTGACGGGAGCAAGCGTCAAGCGTTCAAGCATTGTGGACGGCCTCTCTGCTTGGCGCGGCGAATTTCGCGTTCATAGAATAGCGCCATCGATTTCTCGCGGATCATGGAGACTCATGAGCACGAAGCGGTACGAATCTGCGGAACCATTGGCCGGCGAAGGCCTCAAGCTCCTCATCGTAGATGACGACCCCAGTCACGCGGAGGCCGTCGCTGAAAGTCTGGAGCGCGTCGGCTACCACTGCGTCATTGCCACCAGCGGCGCGGCGGGGGCGGCCAAGATTGAGGATGAGGAGCCTGACGTCATACTTACCGATCTCAAGATGGACGGCATGGACGGGCTGGCCATTCTGCGCAAGGCCAAGCAGGAGTTGCCGGACGCCGAAGTGGTCGTCATCACGGGGCACGGCGATGTGCAGACCGCCGTCGAGGCCATGCGGGCCGGGGCTGCCAACTACTTGCAAAAACCCGTCAACATCGCCGAGCTGCGGGCCATGGTGGACAAGGCGGCTGAACGGCTGCGGCTCATCCGCGCCAACAAGGAACTGCAGCAACAGCTCGACGAGAAGTTTGGCTTCGAGGGCATGATCGGCAACACGCCGCGCATGCACGAGATCGTCGCCAAGCTCAAGACCATCGCCCCCACGCAGGCCACCGTCCTCATCCAGGGCGAGACGGGCACCGGCAAGGAACTGGTGGCGCGGGCCATCCACAACAACAGCCCACGCAAGAACAAGAACTTCGTGGCCATGAACTGCACCGCCCTCAACGAGAATCTCCTCGAGGATGAGCTGTTCGGCCATGAGCCGGGCTCCTTCACCGGGGCGGAACGCCTCCGCAAGGGCCGCTTCGAGCATGCCCACAATGGCACACTGTTTCTCGATGAGGTCGGCGACATGCCCATGTCGCTGCAAGCAAAGCTGCTGCGCGTCCTCGAGAACCAGGAAGTTTTCCGCATCGGCAGCAACGAACCCATCAAGGTGAACGTGCGGCTCCTGTCAGCGACCAATCGCGACCTGGAGGCGGCGGTGGCCGCCGGAACCTTTCGCCAGGACCTGTACTTCCGCCTCAAGGTCGTGACGATCAAGCTGCCGCCCCTGCGCGAGCGCCGCGACGATGTGCCGCTCCTGACTGCACACTTCTTGCAAGAGATGAATCAACGACACGGCAAGCAGGTGCGTAGCCTGGCCGAGCCGCTGCGCCGGGCTTTCACCGCCCACGACTGGCCCGGCAACGTCCGTGAGCTGCGCAATCTCATCGAGAGCATGGTCGTTCAGGACCAGGACGGCATCCTCAACCTCGACGATTTGCAGGAGGGCGACACCCTGCAGCGCTTCCGCATCGGCACGGCGGACAGGGGCGGCCCCGACGCGCTCGTCGGCCGGCCACTGGCGGAGATCGATCGCTACTACGTCGAGAAGACCCTGGAAAAAACAGAAGGCAACCGCGAGGAAGCCGCCCGATGCCTCGGCATCGGCGAGCGCACCCTTTACCGCAACATCCAGCAATGGAAGCAGCAGGACAAGGTTCGCGACGCCCTGGCGGAAACCAAGGGTGATGTCGCCGCCGCTGCCAAGAAGCTCGGTATCTCCGCTGACGCCCTCCGCGACAAGCTGGCCAAGTGGGGCATGCAAACCGATTGAATGCGGCCGCCTCGGTCGCTCGCCACACGGTCGGCGACGCCGGCGCCCGCCCTGCATCATTCGATCGGCACAACCGTGCGCCGGGGGGGCCGCATCGGCAGGGCGATCAGGATCAGCAGCAACGTAACGGTCAGCACGGCGATGGAGAGCATGAAGCTCGCTTCGAAACCAACGCGCTTGCCATACTCGTCGCCTATCCGGGTTGTGATGTATCCATAGAAGATCGGCGCGAATCCGGACGGAAAGTACAGCATGCTCGTGAACGCCATGTTCCGCCGCATCCGATCCTTCTCGGAACAGCTGAGGATGTAATTGGGGAAGTAGACGCCCCACAGCTCGCCCATGCCCATGAGGCCGAAGCTGAGGAGAAACCAGATGTCCGGCGCGAGCGCGACCCAGATGACGCTGGCTAGGCAGAAGGCCGTGGTGGCCAGCATGCCGACCTTGGGATTGTTGCGCGTCAGGATGCCGAGCATGCCGCCCGCGAGCGCCTTGCACCCGAATCGCAAGGCGCTCTGATAACCCAGATACTCCTCGGCCAGGGTGCCGACGGCGATCTTGGTATACAATCCCAGGTTCGTGAACACATTGTAGCCGCAAGAAACGAGCAGCGTTGCCATGGCGGCGAACAGGATCGGTCGATGACTCAGATAGTCGCCCAGCCCGCCGAAGATGCCGCGGACGAACCCCGGCCGCGGGGGCTCACGCTCCGGCAACGGCACCACGAAGCGCGATGCCAGGAACGCCGCCAGACCGGTGATCGGTGCGGTGGCTCCGAACAGGGTCGCGAAGCTCCACGGATACTCGATGTTGTCGATGATGGCTTGCGCCCCGAGCGAAGACGCGAAGGCCAGGATGGGGCCTGCGCCAAAGGCCAGCGACAGCGCCTGCCCGCGCCGTGACGGCGTCACACCTCGGCCAAGCACTTCCCACTGAAAGTTGGCGACGACGCCGAGGGCACAGCCGAGCATCCCCGAGTGGATCACCACCAGCGTGATGATGATCTCGCGGCTCTGGGTGAGTAGAATCGCGCCGGCCACCGTGGCGCTGCCCGCCGCCACTGTCAGGAACGTCGTGACCAGTACCGGCTTCACCAGCCGTGCCTGGAAGAAGTACCACGCTACAAGAATGGGCAACGGCGTCATCCAGAAATACATCGTGGTCGGCAGATTGGCGATCGTTTCGCTGGCCTGCAAGCGCTGGCAGAGTGCTCCCTGGCCGATGCCGACGTACAGCACGGGCGCGCCCAGGAAGATGAGGCTGATATTGGCGCCGAAGATGAGCAGGTTGCGCGTCTGCTGCGACACACTGAGCGGGCAGTGAGCATCGGCCGCTGTGGTTTCCGTCATGCGTCGCTCTCGCGGTGGTCACGTGTCACGGTCGCGCGTTCGCGAAACGTAAACACATACGGCTAGGGTACCTTGCGAAGTTTCAAATAGCGTATGCCGCAGCCATCGGGCTGGATACACCAGAGCGTGACCAGCAGATTGCCGTCCGGCAGCACGGTGACGGACGGCTCGCCGAACGCAAAGTCGTGCCATTCCTCGTGCTGCCCGGAGGAGCCGCTCTGCGTGGGCGTCGCTGCCCGCCAGATGATCTCGTTGCTGCGAATCCCGAAGGCGTCGGCCGTCGGCTGGACTTCCGCGAGCCAGACCCCGGGCGCGCCATGCTTGCGTTGATTGTAGATAAACAGGGCGCCGCCGTCGGGCAACGCCGCCAGCGCCGTGGATTGGCCCATGACGCCGGTCGAGCGCGTCGGCTGCCACGTCTGACCGCAGTCGAGTGACAGTGCGTAGGCATTGGGAAAGTCGTCGCCCTGCGCGTGGTTGATGTGCCAGGCCGTGCCGAGCAGCCGGCCGTCGGCCAATTCGACGATCCAGGCCTCCGCGCCGCCGGAGCGCTCCTCGGCGAAGCGCAGCATCGCCGTGTGCCGCCACGATCGGCCGTGATCATCGCTGAAAACGACCATGACCTGATTCTGCTCGACCTTGAGCGCGGGATCGAAGGTGTTGTACGGCGAGTAGACGCCGAGCCAGCGGCCGGTGCGGGTGACACACAGCGCTCCCGGCGCCTCGGCCGCACCCGCAACCGGCATCGGGATGACGGCCGGCTCAGTCCAGGTGACGCCGTGGTCCGTCGAACGTGCCCAGATCAGCTCGTTCTGCTTCAATCCCTGCGTCGCGTCGCACCAGAACGATTCGCCCGGTTGCTCGACGGGGCAACGGCTGCCGAAGAGATAGCGCTGCCCCACCGCGTCCCGGCTGATCGAGGCGAAGATCGACCAGCGCTCCGCCAGCGCCGGCCAGATGGGACCCTGCTCATGCCAGGTCTCGCCGCCGTCGCGCGAGCGAAACAAGACCGGCAGGAAGTCGTTGCGCGCCAGCGCCGCCGTGAACATGAAGGAGCACAGCAAGTCGCCGGCGGCGGTGACGACGCAGCGCGAGCCGGCGGCAATGGCGCGACGGCCTTCCGTGGTGCGGGCGATGTAACCCTCGCCAATGCAGTGGAACAATTGAGCTTCTCCTCCTGGCGAGCCGGGAGCGTGAGCGACCCGAGATCATGTGCGAACCTGCTACGGTCGCTCACGCTCCGGCGCGCCTGACGGTGCGGCGCCACTCGTCAGTTTCATATCGATGACGCGCATCGATTGCCAGCGCCGCTGGCGGAAGCGCAGCCAGTAGACAACGGCCAGCAGCAGGATGTATGTGGTGACGAAGGTCCAGGCCCAGGTCAGGCCCCAGCCGTACGCGCACACCGCCCAGGTCGGCACGACCATGACCGGCCAGGCCAGCGCCACGGCGACCGTGGTGACGAACCGCGTATCGCCCGCGCCGCGCAGCGCGAACGAGAACACCAGGTTGACGCCGTCGAACAGCGAGTACACGGCGATGAATCGCAGCAGGAATGGCACGAGCGGCGCGATCTGCCCCCATTTGGCCGGATCCTCGTCGCTTTCAAATAGTCGCGTCAGCGCATCCGGCATCAGCAGGTAGATGCCGGCGACCACGCTCATGTAGATGAAAGCTAGCCACAGGCCCGTCCAGGTGGTCCGCTCCGCGAGATCGGGGCGATTCTCGCCGAGACGCTGGCCGACCAGCACGCTGATCGCCTGGCCGAGGCCGAACGCCGGCAGGAAGGAGATCATGTTGAGCGTGAGGGCGATGCTGCTGGCCGCGAACTCGACCTCGCCCAGGCGACCGACCAGGAAGAAGAACACGGTGAAGGCCAGCACGTCGAGGGCGCCCAGCAGGCCGTTGGGCAGCCCGAACTTCATGAGCCGGCGACACAGCGCGCCGTTGAAGCGCCAGTCGGCGCTGTCGTAGGCCGCGCGATGACGGGCACGCAGCATCAGGGCGAGTGCCAGGACCGCCGACACCGACGTGCCGGCCACCGTTGCCCAGCCCGCGCCGGCGATACCCATCGCCGGGAAACCCCAGTGGCCGAAGATCCACGCGTAATCCAGCACGCCGTTGACGACCAGCCCGACGGCGTTGATGAGCAGCACGGTGCGGCTATCGCCGCGGCCGGCGAAGAAGCTGCTCACCGCCGCCGTCAACACGAACGGCAACGCCGCGAAGCACAGGCACTCGCAGAAGATCGTCTCCAGCTTTTGCAAGCGCGGCGAATGTCCGCCCAGGGCGATGATGCTGTCGATGAACGGCAGGAAGCCGAGAAACGCCAGCCCCGTGATGACGCTGAACAGGATCGCCTGCCAGACGGCCGGGCCGACGCGGTGCGGCTGCCCCGCCCCCGTGTACTGGGCGACGAAGGTGGTGGCATAGCCCGCAGTGTTCTGCAAAAGCGCCACCGGGATCCAGAACAGCCACGTCCCCGCCGTCGATGCCGCCATGTCGTCGCTGCTGGACCAGCCAAGCAGAATGCGGTCCACTGTCACCTGCATGGTCCAGAAGCTATTGCTCAGGACCAACGGCCAGGCCAGCTGCAGCAATTCCCGGGTGCCGCCGGGGGTGAATCGATCTTTTTCGATTTCAGAGATCATTTGCTGGGAGACGGCTGCCATCTGGACTGGCGACGCTCCGATCGGGCCGGGTCACGCTGGTCGGCGGCCGTGTATTTCTGGCACGGGAAGAATTCCTTCCTGGAAGGGGCGGCCGCAGCGGCGACGGCGTTTGTATCACGTGTCCGGCGGTCCTCGCTCGTCACACCTTCACCCCCTGATACTTGATCACCTTGTCCAGATCGGCGAGCAGAAGTGTCGCTGTTTGGTGGCGTTCCTCCGGCCGCTTGGAAAGCATCTTCATGACGATGCCCTGGAACAGGTCCGGGATGGACATCTGGAATTTCTTGGGCAGGGCGGGTACCTCGCCGCGGATCTTTTGCAACGTCTCCACAAGCGACTTGCCTTCGCATGGCACGCGGCCCGTGAGCAGCGCATAGACCGTTGCTCCCAGGCTGTAAATATCCGATCGGCCGTCGATGTTGGTCGCCCCCGTGGTGCGTTCCGGCGACATGTAACGAACATCGCCCAGCATCTGCCCCGGCTTGGTGATCTGCTCGGCCAGGCCGCCTTCCTGCGCCTTGGCCAGCATCAGGTCGCCTAGCTTGGCGGTCTTGTCGCTGGACTGCACGAGGATGTTCTGCGGCGTGATGTTGCGATGGATGATCGTTTGATCGTGGGCAAACTTCAAGGCGCGGGCAACGTGGACGGCCACGCGCAGCGCCGTACGCCAGTCGAGCATGCCGGCCGCGCCGATGCGCTCGATCACCTGCGTCAGGCTTTCGCCCTCGACGAACTCCATGGCCACCCAGCAATACGGCCCGGTCTTGCCGGCGCCGTGCAGCGCAACCAGATGCTCATGCCGCAAGGGCATCATCGTCTGCATGGCCCGAACGAAGCGAGCCATCTCGTCCTCGTTCTTCGAGAACTCCGGCCACAGGACTTTCAAGGCCACGGTGCGATCGCCCTTGAAGTCGTGGGCCTTGAAGACGAGGCCGGACTGCGCCTTGGCGACGACGTCGCCGACGTCGAAGTGCGACAGCCGTTTGCCGCGCAGCTCTCCGAGGCGCTCGGAGGTGAGGACCTCCGCCCTGGGCGGCGGCACCAGCGTCTTGTCCTCGTGGATGCCGAAGGTGTCGAGCCGCAGGTGCGTGTCGCCGATGTTGATGACGTCGCCGGGCTTGATCTGCGCCTCGCCGACGCGCTTGCCGTTGATGAACGTGCCGCCGTTGCTATCCAGGTCGGTGACAAACACCCGATTGCCGCGCAGGTCCACCTCGCAATGCACGCGCGAGATGCGCATGTCGTTGAAGGTGGTGTTGGCATGCCGGCTACGGCCCAGCAGCAGGGCGTAACCCTCGCAGACCTGATACACCCGGCCCTTGTCCGGACCTTCGACGACGGTGAGTTTCATGGGCATGGCTGTCTCCAACGTGGCGACAAGCTGCCAGCTTGTCAGCCTTTGCAATGGCGCATCGCCGTGACAGCGGGGACACTCCGAGCTTACAAGCTGGCAGCTTGTGGCTACGTGGCGACACGCTGCCAGCTTGTCAGCCGAGACGCGCTACTGTCCCCGAACCTTCTTCGCCCGCGCGTGCACCGCCTCCATGATTCGTTCCTCCACGGTCGGCCCCCATACCGTGGGCAGCCCGTAGTATATCATGGCGCCGCCGCCCTCGTAACCGCCCTCCTTCAGCACGCGCAGCGATGGAATGTAGGCCATCACATCGTTGGCGTAGCCCATGACCCAGGTCGTGCCGGGCGTCAATTCCTTCTTGACCCGCAGCGCGTAATCGACGACGACCTCGCCGCCCAGCGTCACCAGCGTCACATCCGGGCCGAGCTGCCAGGCTTGCACCGGATACGGATAGCTGCCGCGCAGCGAACCCTGCTTCTTGAGCTTCTCCAGTAGCAACCGAGCGCGATTGGCGACGTATTTGTTCGTCGATTCGGTGTCCTTGACAAGTTGCTCGCGCGTGGGCAACTCGGCGAAAGGCAGATCAATCTCGGCGTAAGACATGGTCAGGTTGCCGTCGATGGCCTTCATGGGCTTGGCGAGCACGGCGTCCACGGCGTCGGCCAGCTCCTTGCCGTATTTCCGCGCCAGCGGCACGGTGCGGCGCGGCAGCGGATTCTGGTCGCCGCCGCACCCGGCCCAGAACATGGCGATGGCTCCGGGATGCGCTTGCTCCAGCTCGATCTGCGCAAAGCCGGGATAATCGCCGGACCACTCGAAGAACGGCAGCACTGTCGAATGACAGGCGTAGCCAAAGACAATGGCCGTCAGCTTGCCTCTGCCATCCGTGACGGTCAGCACCGGCACGTCGTGATCATTGGGCCCTTTCAGCAGCCCCTTCTCGCGCAGCATGGGGACGTCGGCTTCCTTGTTGTTGCGGCGATTGACGGCGAAGCCGGCCGTGCCGATGTTCCACGCCAGCTTGGCCGGCGCCAGCTTGCCAACAGCATCTCCCACCACGTGCACGATCCGCTTTTCCAGCAACCGTGCGTATTCGAGCACGGCCTCCTGCTCCTCCTTGTTGAGAAAGAACATGACGTTGAGATTGGAATGGACGACAGGCCCGGTGTGCGTGTGCGAACTCGACAGAATGATGCCGTCGCGCTCGAGCTTGTACTTCTTCATGAGCTGCCGGCAGATGGACTGGGATATTTCCCGGTTGAGACCGATGAGGTCGAGCGTGACCAGCACGCCACGCTTGCCGCGCGGATCCTCGATTACCAGCGCCTTGGCCCATAGATCGTGCAGCTTGCCGGTCGCCGGTTTGTCGCGCCCGGCATAGCCGGACATCCACATCGGTTTTTCCGGCGTGATGATGATCTTGGCAACGCCGGCTTGCCACGGGCGGCGATCCTCGGCGTGGGCGGAGGTGGCAAGACACAGCAGGAGACCAAGGCAGAGGAGATGTCGGAGCATGGTTGACCTCGTCATTTTTCGGCGATGAACGCTTGCCAGAGAGAATGTTATCATAGAAGGCACAACATCCAGGTCCTACCGCCGTTTCCGGTTATCCGAGGATGGGTATTCAGCGAGCAGCCCTGTCGCGCCTGCATGTCACGCGGCGATCCTCTCCCTCTGCAGGCGACTCAGCCGCGAAAACGATCCAGCAGGTTGCGGGTGATGCGCTGGACGCGCGGGTCGGGGCCGTGCGGTCGGCCGTAATGCGAATGAGGCGGCATGTGTCCGGGGGGCGCAGACAATCCTTGCGACCAGAATATCGTCGAGGCGTTGAAGACGAAGTTGTTCTTCGGGCCGGGATCGACGGTGGCGGTGTAGCGGGCATCGCGGTCGCCGCTGTTGGTGGTCGGCCCCTCGGCCACGACTTCCAGGCCGGGGATGCTGGCCGGATCTCCGTGGAACTCCCAGCCGACCAGACCGGGAATGCCGTCGCCCTTGCGCATGCCGGTGCCCGTGAACAGCCAGTGGTCCGGCCGGGTACAGATCCAGTCGCCGGAGCCGTTGAATGGCGACACCGTCTGCGCGCCGATGAGAGTGGCCTCGCTGGGCGCGACCACGGGCAGGTCGGCCATGTAGGCCTTCTCGTTGGCGCGAATGCCGCCGTAGCGGCCCGCGCGGGTGATGATGCGGTTGGCCGCCTTGCGGCTCGATGCGAAGAATGGCGCAACGAAGCAGCAGGTGTTGCCCGAAAGAAACGCCACATTCACCCCCTCGCGAATGGCCTGCATCGCGTGGTCGTACATTTCACGGCTCCAGTACTCGTCATGCCCCACCGACAGGAACGCCTTGCAACGCGTCAAGCACTTCACGTCGTTGTGCAGATCGCTATTGGAGCAATAGGTGACGTCGTAGCCGTGCTGCTCCATCCAGAAGGCGAGCGGAAACTCCCAGAGCAGGAACTCGCCGGAGCCTTGTGACAGCGGATTGTCAAAGATCTGCACGTACTTGCCGTACGGCCGGTCGAAGCTGACCTTGACGCCGCTGACGAGGACGAGGCGGTCCTTGCGATCGTTGTGGTACAGCGAGTAGCTGTCCGGCCAGGCGTTGTAGGCCTGCCAGGTGTTGTCGCTGCACTGGAAGAGGAAGTCGGCAGGGCGGTCGTCGCGGACGATGAAGATCACGTAGCTCTGGTAGCGATGCTCGACGCCGGACAGCTTGCCAAGGTAGACGCCGCTGGGCCAGTCCGGCGGGATACGCAGTGTCGCGCACGGCTCCCACTGACATTCACGCAAGCGCTGGGCGGCCACCGGCGGCGTGGCTTGCACCTGTCCCTTGAACGGCCCAAGCCGGCGCAGGTGCCGGCCGCCGCGACCCTGGTAGTAACCCATGCGATAAAAGTCGATGACGAACCGCGCCGGCGGATTGGTGCTGACGAAAATGTCGAGACTGTCGCCGGTGCGCACGCTCTGCTTGTTGACGTAGCCCTCGATGCGCGGCGAGCGAAAACGCGTCTTGGGATCGACGCGCGTGTAGGTGAGCTGCCAGTCGGTGGTGCCCGGCCGCTTGTTTTCCGTGGCGATGCGGTCACGATCCCGGCGTTGCCCCGGAGCGCCGGCGTGCGTCTGGGCAACGGCAGCGGCCGCACTCACACCGGCCAGTCCGCCGAGTAGTTGCCGACGATTGAAGGAACTCATGCCGTGCTCCTTTCGCGTTGACTCATCTTCTTCCGAACAATGAACAATATAGCCGGGTTCTCTCCGGTTGATCGAGCCAATTTGATGTCGTGGGAGGGCGGGGCTCCTGCCGAGCCGTGAACCAAAATGGCTCTTGTCGCTCCTCGGCTCGGCAGGAGCCTCGCCCTCCCATAACCTGCTCAGAGACTCTTGGCTTTCTAGAGCCGCGCCAGCAGATTCTCCAGAACGGAAGCGTCCACCGGCTTCGTGAAGTGGTGATCGAAGCCGGCCTCCGCGGTCTGACGTTTGTTGTCTTCCTGTCCCCAGCCGGTCAGGGCGATGAGGAGCATCTCCTTGCCCCAGGGCTGCTGCCGGATATAGCGTGCGGCTTCCAGGCCGTTCATCTTCGGCATACCAATATCCAGCAGCACGACATCGGGGCGGAAAGTCGCCGCGCATTGCACCGCCTCAAGACCGTCGTTGGCGGTCTGGATGTCATGCCCCGTCAGCCGCAGCAACATCGCCAGACTCTCCACGGAGTCGCGCAGGTCGTCGGCGATGAGGATACGGCGACGCGGTCCGGCGCGGCGCTGCTTGCCATCCGTGCCCGGCTCCGGCGGCGATACCGGCGTTTCGACGATCGGCAGCCGGACCGTGAACTCGCTGCCCTTGCCGGGGCCGGCACTCCGGGCGGCGACGCTGCCGCCGTGCAGTTCCACCAATCCGCGCACCAGGGCCAGTCCGATGCCGAGTCCTCCCTGGGACCGCTCCAGGGCCGGCGTCACCTGCGAGAACATCTCGAATACGTGTGC
Source organism: Planctomycetota bacterium (assembly GCA_016873095.1). Classification (GTDB taxonomy): domain Bacteria; phylum Planctomycetota; class Planctomycetia; order Gemmatales; family Gemmataceae; genus VGYC01. The sequence goes on from VGYC01000022.1 coordinate 39,885, forward strand.
CAGTTGCTCGGAGGCGATGCCGATGCCGGTATCTCGCACCGCCAGCACGACGTCTCGGTCTTGCCGCTCGGCGGTCAGCCAGATCCGGCCACCTTTCTCGGTATACTTGGCGGCATTGTTGAGAAGATTCGAGATGACCTGGGCCAGACGCGTCGGGTCGGCCTCGAGATGGATCGGCTCCGGCGGCAGAGTGATCGTCAACGCATGTGCCTGGGCGTCGATCAGCGGGCGGGCGGCTTCGGTGGCCACGCGCACCACAGCCGCCAGTTCGACCCGCTCCTTGCGAAGTTGCAATTTTGCCCGCGTGATTCGCGAAATATCGAGCAGGTCATCAATGAGCCGGACCATCTGCTGAACCTGCCTGTCGATGATGTCCCGGGCGCCTTGCAACTCGGCATCGGCCAGTTCTGCCAGGCGCAGCACGTAGGTGGCATTTCGGATGGGAGCCAGTGGATTGCGCAGCTCGTGCGCCAGCGTCGCCAAGAACTCATCCTTGCGGCGGTCGGCTTCCTTCAACTCCTCTTCCGCTTTCTTTTTCTCCGTGATGTCCTCGGCGATACCGGCCATCCGGTAGACTCGACCGTCTGCATCTCTTACCGGAAAAGCCCGATCCCAGACCCAGCGCACGCTGCCGTCCGGTCGGACCACGCGGTATTCCGTGTCGGTCGATTCGCCGAGCGCATGTTTCTCCAGGATAATCGTCCGCACCCGTTCCTGATCGTCGGGATGAATGGCTTCCAGAAACGACCTGGGATACTCGTAAAGGCTCTGACAGGTTCGGCCCCAGACCTTTTCGTAGGCGGGACTGATGTACAGAAGCTTCGTCGTCTGCAGGTTGCTCATCCAGAAGACTTCGCTGATGTTCTCCGCAAACTGGCGGAATCGCTCCTCGGAGTCGGCCAGCACTTCTTCGGCCCGCAACCGATCGGTAATGTCGATCGCCATGCCGCCGATGAAGGCCGGGCTTCCCTCGGGCCCCAGGATCGGGAACTTGCTGACGATCGAGTGATGAACGATGCCATCGGCCTGTTCCAGCTTTTCGATGACCTGTATGCCCTTGTCGCTGGTCTGCGCCTTCTGGTCATTCTGCTTGAATTGCGCCGCGGTCTGCGGCGGGAAAAGGTCATCGTCGCTCTTGCCGAGCAATCTGTCCGGCGGGCAATTGAACGCACTGGCGGCAGCGTCGTTGACGTAGACATAGCGGCCATGCAGGTCCTTGATCCAGGCAAGGCCCGGAAGTGATTGCATGAAGCGGGCAAAGCGCTCCTCGCTCTGCCGCAACGCCTCTTCCATTCGTCGCCGCTCGGTGATGTCCAGGACCAGTGCCACCCAGCCGTCGGGCGTGCCGCCCGCGTCCAGCGTTGGCGCGTACACGGCGTTGACTCAGCGCAGGCCGATGCCCTGAAAATGAACCTGTTGCTCGTAGCGCACGACTTCGCCTGCAAGCACCTTCTCGAAGCTGGGGCGCAATTGCGTGAACGCCTGCATGCCGATGATGTCTGCGATGGGACGGCCGATCATGTCTTTCGGCGAACGTCCGAACCAGGCGGCATAAGGGCGGTTGACCCAGAGATAAGTGAAGTCGCGACGGCAGCGCGTCACCGGTGCCGCCAGGCTCTCCGTCACGATCTCGAGCTGGTGCAATGCCGCCTGCCGGGCAATATCGCTTTGCCTGGTCTTTTCGCGCTCGCGCTCCAGCCGGCGGCGGCCGGAACGCAGCGCCTCTCCGAAGCCGATGATCACGGCACACGAAACGCCATACGTGATCAGTCCGATGGTTTCACGAACGCCGAAAACAGCGATCGTGCCCCGCGGTTCGATGAACAGGTACTTGCTTGCCAGGAAGCCGACGATGACGACGAGTATGGCTGGCCGATAGCCCCCGACCCAGACTGCAACCGCCACGGCGCCGAAAAGAGTGGCCAGCGGCAAGTAGTCGCCTATCCAGGGATCAATCAGCCAGCGCACCAGGACGGCCACGCTGACGGCAAGAGCGGCCACGCCGTATTCAAGCAGCCGCAACGCGTGTTTAGGCAAGGTGCCCACCTCCCGCCGTTGGCAGTCCGTGACCTGTGCGGAAATGCCGCGACAACGGCGTGCCCCAAACCTGACTTGATGTCCCGGGCCGCCGGCTGGCGAAAGCGCTGGGATTCACCGCCATCATTTTATTGAGGACCGCACGGCGAATGTAGCGTGGAATTCGCGTGCGCCGGTCGCACCGAACTGGAAATGCGTGCTACACGAAACGGCAGGCTGGCAAGGACCTGGACTCGGGCTACATCGACGGCCGGCGGGAGTCCTATGGTTCGGAATCGCTTGGCCCCATGGCGCCGTCGTCTGCGCGGACACCGGCAGCGATCTTGCCCCTGTGATTCTTGTAGATGTCGTTGTCGAACGGCAGCGAACGTGTGGTCATGAACTCGACATGGCCATCCTGGAAGAGAATGTTCTGTCCCCTGCCGGCATGGTTGGGGCTGTTGTCATCGGAGTCCGGATCGTACGGCGGCCGGTCGCTCATGAGCGGCAAGCGCGCCGCCTTGTCCTGGTTATAAGTCGGCGGATGATAGCTCCCATCGTCCCGGAAGCCGAGCGAATAGGCGTAGCAGGGCGCCAGCGACCGGGCGTGCTTGAGGAACTCCGCACGGCTCATGTTCTTGAGCTGATCATAGGTATGCGGGCACGGCTTGCCTGGACCGTTGCCCGGGCAGCGGACGCTGACATCCGGCTTGAGAACGCCCGCGTCGATGAGCATGGGGATCATCATGCCGGCGGCATTGTGCGGGGCCTCGGCATGGACGTTCGGGAAGTGGCCTTTCTGGTCGTGATAGGTTTTGAGGCCGGAGTGGAAGACACGCAGGTTCTCGCGGCATTCAATGTTGGTGCGATCGCGCAGGTTGAAGAGTGCAGGCACGCCGATGCCGACAGCCAGCAAGATCACCGCGGCGGCGGCCACCACGTCGGCGCGGCGCCAGAAGGGTCGCTCCGCGCCGCTTGGCCGCGCCGTCACCGGTGCGCGCGGCAGTGTCTGGCTGCAATACTCCGCCACGCGGCCCAGCGTCCGGTAGACCAGGTCGGCCGGCGGCTGAGGCGGCTCACGGTCCGCCTCGAGCGGTTCCAGGGCACGACGCAGCTTTTCCAGCTTCTCCCGGCCGGCCGCATCAGCCGCGAGATATGCTTCCACCTCGCGCTGCGCCGGCTCGTCCAGACAGTTCAAAAGGTAGCCGATCAGGTTCTTTTCCATGGCGATGTTACACTCGCTGCTTGGCTTCACGGTTCGCGCAACGCGGATACTTCCGACCAGGCTTCCTGCAGGCGCATCAAGGCAGCATGCAGGCGGGACTTCACCGTCCCCACCGGGATGCCCATGATGTCCGCGATATCCTTGTATTTCAAGCCCTGGTAGTAAGCCAGGATGACCACCTGTTTGAGGAAGTCCGGCAGGCGATCGACGCTGGCGCGAACCCGCTGCCGACGCTCCTCTCCCTGGGCCTGGTCGATGGGTCCGGCGTGCCGGCTCTCGACAAGGTCGAACAGGTGGCTCAATTCCTCGCCACTGCCGTCCTCGCGTCCTTGCTCGAGGCTCAGCGCCTGGTTGCGTCCGACGCGTCGCAAGGCGTCGATGGCCTGGTGGGTGGCTATGGTGTACAGCCACGGCCGCACCGGCCGGCCCTGCTCGTACTGGCCGATTTTTGTGAACACCTGCAAGAAGGTGTTTTGAAAGACATCCTCGGCCAGCGTGCGGTCGCCCAGGTAGCGGCACAGGTAGCCGTACAGTTCGCCCTGGTAACGCCGGACCAGCACCCCGAACGCCTCGCGCTGCCCGCGACGGAAACTCACCAGCAGCTCCTCATCGGAGCAGCTCGTCAGGGGGTCGAGAAGGTCCACTTTGCCTCTAGGGTTCATACGCCGGTCCCGTCGTGGGGGTTCGTGGGCCGGGAGAATGGCAGCCGTCTATTTCTTCTTGGCCTTCTTGGCTTTCTTCTTCTTGCCGCCCTGGCTCTTGGCCTGGGCACTCTTGGTCTGGGCGGACTCGCCGGCCTTCTTCTTGCCGAAAATGGCGTCGTAACCGTCGGAGAACTTCTTGGTCTCGGCCAAACCCACGCGTACGATGCTCACGGATGTTTCCTCCCAATGGGGGTCCACGCAGGTCGGGCCTCGGGCCCGACGCTCGACAGGGCGTTGCTCGCGAAAGGCACGCGCCTTCCGGGAGCCGCACTTCATCCGGCGTATAGTTTAAATGATGAGCAACGACTTGTCATCAAGCGAGAAAACAAAAAAACGCCCAGCAAGGAGGTTCCCTGAATCCTTCGTCAGACGGGTTGGCATGATCTGCGAAGGGCCCTAAGGAGTTCCCGCCCTTGCCAGGCGGAAGTCGCGAGTCGGCAGACGGGAGATTAGCATGTCAGGCAGGCTTTCCCCCCAACTAGCTTTATTCATTTGACATGGGGTTGTCAATAGCGACAACGAAATGTCAATCCGCCGTTTCCCGCGGCCTACGGGTCGTGCCGGTCGTGCCGCGTGTCGGGATTGGAAGTGCCGGAAGGCGCCAAGTTGTGACCGGGGACGCGTGGCTCCGTTCCTTAATCCGCAAATCTTACGAATGCGTGGAGCACGCCAGCTAAGTGGAGCACGCCAGCCGATACAGAATCTCCCCCGCCTTCTCGACCTCGTCGAGCGGCACCCACTCGTCCTTGGTGTGGGCGCAGGCAATGTCGCCCGGGCCGAAGACCACCGACGGGATGCCGGCGTCGGCCAGCGTGCTCGCGTCGGTGCCGTAGGGAACGACCTGCACCTCGTGCTTGCCGACGACGGAATTAATTGCATTGCCCAGGAGCTTTGTCAATTCGCCCGACAGCTTCGGCGACAGCGCTCCCTTCGACATCCATGGCCGTTCGCATTCCACCGCGAAATCGAGGTTGCCCTTGTCTTTCAGATAGGCCATCAGTTCATCGGGCGCCTTGTCCGGGTCTTCGCCGGCAACGACGCGGCGATCGACCTCGATGCGGCATCGGTCCGGCACGGTGTTGACGCTGGTGCCGCCGGCGATCATGCCGACGCTGAGCGTGGCCGGCCCCAGCAGCGGATCGACGCGCGTGCCGCGCAGGTGCTCGGCATAGCGCTCGATGGCTTGCAGGACGCGGCCCATGCGATAGACGGCGTTGACGCCGCGCTCGGGACTGGAGCTATGGCAGGAGCGGCCCGTGGTGGTGACGTTCCAGCGGACCACGCCCTTGTGCGCGTGCACGATATTGAGCTGCGTCGGCTCGGCGACGACGGCGAAGTCGGCCTTCGGGCCCTTGCCCGCCAGCACCTTGACGCCCTGAAACGTGTGTTCCTCATCGACACTGCAGGCCATGATGACGTTGGCGGCGCCGCGCGGCTTGTCCTTCACCACGCGCGCGAATGCCCAGAGCATGCAGGCCATGCCCCCCTTGATGTCGCACGCCCCGCGGCCATAGAGCCGGCCGTTCTCGATCTTCGCGCCGAAGGGCTCGATGATCATGTTGTCGATCGGCACCGTGTCCTGATGCGCTTCGAGCATGATGGTGCGTGTCGCGCCGGGGACATCACAGCGCGCCACGATATTGTCTCGCCCAAGGGCGATGGTCTGCCGCTCCCACGGCACGCCCAGGTCGCGAAAGAAGCCCTCCAGGTAGGCTGTCACACGGTGCTCGAGCGTGATCTCCTCCGGCAAGTCCCGGCCCATCGGGTTGACGCTCGGCAGACGCACGAGGTCCTGCAGCAGCTTGGCAACTTCCATCGGTGTCTCCGGTCTCCGCATGAATGGCGATGCACGCGCCGTGTCCCGGTCACCATTGTAAGGAATCAGCCGATTATCGACAGCGAAACCGCTGCAAGCTAAAAGCGGACCGCTACTGGCTTTTGCTCTTGTCTTGTTAGGCAACTTGTCTATACTCGTCTTGTAGACAAGCTGTCTAGTGAGGAGGCAGGGCATGGCAGGCAGGGAGCAACTCCCGCCCAGGGTCACCGACGGCGAATGGGCGGTGCTGCAGCTCTTGTGGGAGCGTGGTTCCGCATCCATCCGTGAGCTGGCCCGCGCGCTGTATCCCAGCGGCGGCGCCTCGGAATACGCGACCGTTCACAAGTTCCTCGAGCGCCTCGAGGGCAAGGGCTGCGTGCGCCGCCAGCGGCGCGGCGGCGTCTATCTATTCAAGGCCAGCGTCGCCCGCGACGACATCATCGGCCGCGAATTGACGGCGCTCGTGGACAAGATGGGGGGCGGCTCCTTGCAGCCGTTGCTCACCAACCTGGTGCGCGCCAAGGGCATCACCACCGACGAGCTGCGCGACCTCCTCAAACTGGTGGACGATCTCGACGCCCGCAAGAGGCCAAGGAAGCCGACCGTTTGATGAACCCGGGAGATCTGGGAGGGCCAGGCATGACGGACCTGCTGGAGATTGCCCTGAGCAATGCCGCCATGGCGACGGCGCTGGCGGTGCTGGCGGCGGTGGTGTGCCGCGTCTACCGGCGTTCGGCGTTCGCCCACGGCGTCTGGCTTGTCGTGCTCGTCAAGCTGGTCACTCCGCCGCTGGTAACGGTGCCGCTGCCGTGGTTCGCCGAGCCGGCCGACGAAGTTGTCGTCCCGGCGTTCCTGATGCTGGACCGGGCTGCACCCGCCGTGAACTTGCTTGTGGATCAGGCCCGAAATCCGGCGGTTGAACCATTTGATGCCGTGGCCGCCGAGGATGCTGCGACGCATGGCTCGCTCAGCTCCTGGAAGCTGCCGATCGTGATTGTCTGGCTAACCGGCTCGGTGTGCGTGCTGGCGTGGATGGCGAGGTCGATCGTTCGTTTTCGGCGTCTGCTGCGTTTCGCGCGTCCGGCGGAGGGCGTAGTGGAAGAAATCACGGCCGAGCTGGCGCGGCGTCTCAAGCTGGCGCGCCATCCCGAAGTCTGCCTGGTGCCTGGGACGGTGTCACCGATGCTGTGGGGGCTGGGCGCCCGCCCGCGCGTGCTGTTGCCCGTGGAGTTGTTGCCGCGCCTCGACCGCGAGCAGTTGCGCACCATCATCTTGCACGAACTGGCGCACTGGCAGCGGCGCGACCACTGGGTGCGGCCGCTGGAGATGGTCGTGACGGCGCTGTACTGGTGGCATCCGGCCGTGTGGTGGGCCCGTGCGGAACTCCGTGAAGCCGAGGAGCAATGTTGCGATGCCTGGGTGATCGCGACCATCGAAGGGGCCGAACGCGCCTACGCGCTGGCTCTGCTGGAAACCGTGGCTTTTCTCTCCAGGACCCGCGTGCCGCTGCCGGTCTCGGCCAGCGGCATCGGGCAAGTTTCCCATTTACGCAGGAGATTGACCATGATCATGACGGGACACAAACGCCGTTCGCTCACCTGGGCCGGATGCGCCGCTCTGCTGGCGATCGGCCTGCTGGCGCTGCCGCTGCTGCCGATCCGCGCCCAGCAGGCGGACAAGAAAGAGTTGCGCGGCGTCATCAATCTGCAAGTCGATGGTGGTGCCGGCTCGTTCGAAATCCTGCTCGGCGGCGACGGCGCTCCGGACAAGGAGGCCATCGAGCTGCTGAAACGGGCCCTGAAACTCTTGGCCGAGAAGCAACAGGTCAAGCCATTGCCTAACAAGCAGGCCAAGGCCCAGCGCGAGGAGGCCGAGAATCTTGTCCAAGCTGTAGGGATGTTGGAAGCTCAGGCTGCCGAGCAACGCCGCAAGCTAGCGGAAACGCAAGCCAAGCTAGCGCGGGCGCGAGAACGCCTTGCCCAACTCAAAGGCGGCCCCGGCGGTGGCGCCATGCCCATGCACCTCGAGCTGAAGCTGGCCCCAGACGGCACCGCCAAGAAGGCCATCATTCTCGGCACGCCCGCCAAGAAAATAGAGATACCGCGGAATCTCATTCTGAAGATTGTCGACGGCAAGATCACGGGCATCGACGCTCGCAAGGCGGCGCCCTCGCCCGACGAGTTGCGTGCCCGACTCGATCGCCTGCTCCGCGAAGTCGAAGAGTTGCGCCGAGCCATTCCGGCGAATCCGACACCCAAGCAGTAATCGACGAGCATGCAAAGCGGGGAGGAGACTGCGTGCCGCCTCCCCGCCAGCTTCCTCGAAACAAAAAAAGCCGTGTTCCCGGCAGGCCACCTCTCCCATAGCCAACCGAGACCAACGGCTTATGCCACAGGAATTAGCAAACGCTGGGCCATGAATTGGCCTGTCATACGTCTGTCGTCACAACGTGCAATTACATAACGGCTTGTGACATCAGAAAATCTGCGGAATTTTTTGCTTCCGAAGTGCCGCCTAGAGCCGTGGCAGGACAAGCTGAAGATCTTGGCAAGTTGCCTTGCCCGCAGGGATTCGCCAGCTTTCACGACCGCGGCGACACGACACGGAATTGCCTCACACTTCGGTTACTCACTTCCGAAGATGTACTCGGGGCGATTACACGCTGATTGACGTGGGCTGTGCGAGGCCCTAGAATTCACTGCGTCCTTTTCTCGGCGAGGTCTCCGTGAACCGACTCCTGACCATTTGCGGCGAACCACGGTGCGGCTGTAAGCCGGCGGTCACCGGGCAGTGACGGTCGGCACGCTTGCCATGGGGCAGTCGTTCCTCCTCGGGATCGCCTCTTCTCCTTCTTCCCCCGCAACGAGCAATTTGCAAAATGCCGTGTGCCCTACGCAGGCGCCGGTGGAGGTTGTCATGGCTACGGACATTCGCTTGAAGGAAGGGCTGCACGAGATCACCGAGGCGCTGGTGGCGACCTACACCGAGTGCCGGCACATCAACCACCTCGGCCACAAGCCGTTGCCCAACCGCGAAGTCACCATCGACATCGTTGCCGACCTGATGGACATCCTCTATCCCGGCTTCGTCCGCCGGCAGAACCTGCACATCGGCAACGTCGAGTATCATGTCGGCGACCTCGTCGATGGTCTGCACGACAAGCTCACCATGCAGATCACGCGGGCCCTGCGGCACGATTATCAGGAGAAAACGGCCGGCGACTTCGAGGCCCTCGCCCAGCAGAAGACTGTCGAGTTCCTCAAGAAACTGCCCGATCTCCGCTACTTGCTCGAAGAAGACGTGCAGGCCGCTTTCGCCGGCGATCCGGCGGCCAAGGGCTATCACGAGATCATCTTTTGCTATCCCGGTCTCGAGGCCATCACGATCTATCGGCTGGCCCATGAGTTGCTGCTGCTCGGCGTGCCCCTCATTCCACGCATGATGACCGAGCATGCCCACTTCAAGACGGGCATCGACCTGCATCCGGGCGCCCGTATCGGCCCCGGCTTCTTCATCGATCACGGCACGGGCGTGGTCATCGGCGAGACCTGCGACATCGGCAAGAACGTCAAGCTCTATCAGGGCGTGACGCTTGGCGCTCTCAGCTTCCCGCGCGACGCAGCCGGCAACATCATCCGCGGCATGAAACGCCACCCGACGCTGGAAGACGAGGTCGTCGTTTACGCCAATGCCACCATCCTGGGCGGCGACACGGTCATCGGCCATCACGCGGTCATCGGCTCCAACGTCTGGCTCACGCAGCGCGTCGAGCCGTTCACCGTCGTGTCACTGGAGAAACCGTCGCTGCGCATCCGCGGCCCAGAGCAGCGTCTGCCCGGTGCGGCGTATCAGATCTAGATCTGGCGGCAACGTCAGCAACCGGCACGCCACACGAGTGCACACGCGCTCACGCTTCGGGCTCTGCGATGCATTGCCAGCGTGACGCATTGTGGTTGCTTCGGCGGACGGTAATTGCTAGATTCCTTTCATCATGACCATCTTCAACGCCAAGCTGGAAGAAGTCGTTCGCAAGGACCCGCGCTATGCCTACGAGGCCTACGAGTTCCTGTTCAAGGCGCTGAACTTCACGCAGAAGACCCTGGGCCGCGAACCGCCTGAAGAAGGCGAGAACCTGGCCAACGTCGATCGCAAGCATCATGTCTCCGGACCGGAACTGCTTGAAGGCGTCCGGGCCCTGGCCCTGCGCGAGTTCGGCATGCTGGCCCGCACCGTCTTCCACATGTGGGGCATTGATCGCACCGACGACTTCGGCGAGATCGTCTTCAACCTGGTCGAAGCTCAGCTCATGAGCAAGACGCAGGATGACGCGCGGGAGGACTTTCGCGGCGTCTACGACCTGGACGAGGCACTGGTGCAAGGATTCCGCATTCAGCTCGACGAGGCGCGTTGACGAGGGAATCGATGGCCGACATGGGATCGACGCCAGCGAAGGGAGCGGCCAGGTTGCGCCTGGGCGTGGCCTCGGCACTGTTCCTCGCCTGGCTGGGCTGGCTGCTGTACCTGGCCATCGGCACCGGTCGCGTGGTCGTGCTGTCGCGGCCGCAATTCCTGGTGTCGCCGCTGTGGGTCATCGTGCACGTCGAGGAAGCCGACGGCCGGCCCAGGGCGGAGGTGACGGTGCGTGAAGTGGCCTGGTCACGACAGCCGCGCGCTCTCGCCGGCACCAAGATCATGATCGCCGGCCTGTCCGCTCATACCGACGCCCACGGCTGGGCCGGCCCGGGCGACTACATCCTCCCCCTAACCGAGAGGCAAGAAGGAAAGAAGCTCACCTATCGTGTCACGCCCCTGCCGCTGTCGCCGGGCTTCGTCCCAGCCCAGCGCGACGAGTCGCGCATCTACCCGGTCAGCGATGACACGCTGGCACAGCTTCACGCCTTGCCGCGGCCCTGATCCGAGCCCGATCCGGCTACCGTGCCGTCTGCACCAGGATTCGAATTGGCTCGGATTGGACCCAGACCGTGCGCTCGCGCGCGTCTCGCGCCGCGATTTCGGCCCGATAGCGGATCGACAGCGTGTACTCTCCAGGCTCGGTCCAGTAGGCGTACTGAATGTGATTGCGGCTGCCGTACACGAGCCGCTCGATCGGCAGCACGGCGCTTTTCCCAGGAGCAAGCCTCACGGTCCTGGAATCCAGAAAGGCAGCGCCCAGCGGATCCTTCGCTCGCAAGGTCAGCGCGCCCGGCCCGGCCAGGCGTAACGTCAAGGCAGTGTTCTCGGCGCCGACAAGAATGCGCAGCGCGTGCTCGCCACGATTGCGCAGAGTCAGCTGAAGGTTGACAGCCGGCGGCGCCGGCGGCTGGCCGCCGAGCATGGCATCCCGCAGTGCTTGCCGATACTCGGCGCCTGTCTTGCCTTTCATGTCGAGAGTGTAGATGAGTGGCCCGCCCACATGCACCTTCTCCGCGAAGGCTTTGGCCGGCCCAGGCTGTGCCAGACGTGACTGTGCCGGCGCCAGCGCGATTTGCAGAGACGCTTCTCCTTCAGGAGTTGAGAAGGAACGAAAGCCGAGCGTCAAGCCGAACGCCAGCAGCACCAGAGCAGCGACCGCCGCCGCCCGCCCTGCGAAGCCAAGCACTCGCGTGCGCGCGCTCGGCCGGCGTTCGGATAAAAGCCGGGCATGCAGCCGCTGCAATCGCTCGGGCTCCTCGAAGCGAGCCTGCAGCAATCCAAGCAGCAGCGCGGACTCGCGCTCGCTTCTGGCGCACCCCGGGCAAGCTGCCAGATGCTGCGCGATCTCTGTCCGCGCCGGCTCGGCGCATTCGCCGGCGGCGTACAGTTCGATCTGCTCCAGCACATTCCGGCAGACATCGTTCATGCGTCATTGCCCTCGGGTTGCAGCCGTTCGCGCAGCGTCTTGTAGGCGCGCGACAGCAGGCTCTTCACCGTGCCCACGGGTCGGCCCACCTCGCCGGCGATCTGCTCGCACGTCCTGCCCTGGCGGTGCTTCATTTCCAGCAGCCGGCGCGACTCCGGGTCCAGCCGGGCCAGGCCGCTTTCCAGTCGGCCGAGAAGTTGCTGCTGCTCTTCCATCTCTTCCGCGTCGGAGACGAACGGTACCGCGACGTCGACTTCGCTACCAAGTGCCGAGAACGGCAGCGGCCTGGCCCGGCGCTGCCACTTACCGCAGCGATTGCGGGCGATGCCAAAGAGCCAGCTCGCCAGCTGTTCCGGGCGGTTGAGCGCGTGCATGGACCGATACGCCTCCAGGAACGTCTCCTGGGCCAGGTCCTCGACCGGATCGGCCGCGCCAGCGCGCTTGAGCAGAAACGCGCAGACCGGTCGATAGTAGCGTGCGTGAGTTCGCGAAACGCCTCGCGGTCGCCGCGCCGACAACGCGCCACCAGCTCTGCGTCGAGCCGCTGCTGCACTTCGCGTTCTTCTTCCGGCGTGATGGTTTCCATGCCCGCGCTGTGGATTCGGGTTCGTCCGCAACAGGGTGTTGCCGACATTATCCACATTCGCCGGCAAGAGACCATCAGCAGGTACGTACCGCGAGCCGGCGCACGGTTGCAAGAAAATGGTATTTGTTTACGTTTCGCGCTCGCTTGTCCGCTGACTGAAGCGTTACTCAGTCACAAGGAACCTGCGAGCGCGAAACGTAAACAAGTGCGACTTTTTCTTGCAACCGTTTGGCGGCCGCCGGTACTTACGTTCGTGTCGCGAATGGCAAGCTCATGTCGAGCCAGCCGAAACCAGCATGGTTCCCAGGGAACCGGAAAGGATCGAGTCATGAAAACCGCAATTGCCGTCCTGACGTGTCTGTGCTTCGCCGGCGCCGCCCGCGCCAATGTCACCATCACCGGCACTGGCAAGGTCACGTATGTGCCCAACATCGCCTACGTTCATGTGAGCGTGTCCAGCGACGCCGCGACAGCTGCCGACGCCTGGAAGAAGAACGGCGACCTCGTTCACAAGATGTTTCAGGCGCTGAAGGAGTTTCAGGTGGACGAGAAGGACTTCAAGACAGCGGGGCTCAATATCAGCCCGCGCTACGAGCATCCCAAGGACAAGGCCCCGGTGCTGGTTGGCTACACCGTAACCTATGATCTGCACATCACGGCGCGGCAACTCGCACGGCTGGGTGCCTTGCTCGACCGCCTGGTGGAAAGCGGGGCCAACCGTGGCATGGGCATTCAGTTCAGCCATGACCGGCTCGACCAGCTGATCGAGCAGGCACGGCTGAATGCGGTGGCCGATGCCCGCCGTCGGGCCAGCGCCTACGTCACGGCCGCCGGCGGCAGCCTGGGCGCCCTCGTCTCCATCTCGGACGGCCAGCGGTACCAGCCGACCATTTACCGCATGGAGCACTCCCCCGCGTCGGCCGGCGCCAACCTGCCCATCGCCGGCGGCAGCCAGGAACTGACGGCCAGCGTCACCGTCACTTACATGATCAACAACAACCTGCAGCCGCTCGCGGACCGCCTGGAGCCGTTCCCAGCATCGGGCGTCAACTAACCGTCGCAACGCGTGCCGTGCGCGCGAGCACGGAGAGGCAGCTTGCCTCTCCGTGCTTCGGCGCTTCAAACGACCGAGTACCTATACTGAACTCATCCCGGAGAGCCGGTGGTCCCGCGCAAGCTACTCATCGAAAGTCGTGTATGGACTTCATTCAGGCCGTCCTTCTCGGCATCATCCAGGGCTTCACCGAGTTCTTGCCGATCAGCAGCACGGCGCATCTGCGCGTGGTGCCTGCGCTGCTCGGCTGGGAAAGGGACCCGGGCGCGGCCTTCACCGCCGTCATCCAGTGGGGCACGCTGCTGGCCGCCCTGATCTACTTTCGCAGCGACATCCTGCGCATCACGATTGCCGTGCTCGACGGCCTGCGCACCCGCGACCCGTGGGGCCACCCCGACGCCCGCATGGGCTGGATGATTGCACTGGGCACGGTGCCCATCGTGGTCTGCGGCCTGGCCTTCAAGAAGGCGATCAAGGAAGATCTGCGTTCGCTCTATGTGATTGCCGCCGCCGCCATCGGGCTGGCCATCGTCCTGCTGAGCGCTGAACTGTGGGTGCGCCGCCGGCAGCAAAAGGGACAGCCCCTCAAGGGGATGTCAGACCTGGGCTGGTGGGATGCGGTGGCGACCGGTCTGGCACAGGCCGTGGCCTTGATCCCCGGCGCCTCGCGTTCAGGAGTGACAATCACGGGCGGGCTGTTCCTGGGAATGGACCGCGCGACGGCGGCGCGCTTCTCTTTCCTGATGTCGCTGCCCTCGGTCTTCGCCGCCGGCGTTTACGAACTCTACGACGAGCGCCACACCCTGCTCGCTTCGCAGGCCGATGCCCTGAACCTGGCCACCGCCACCGTGGTCTCGGGCCTGGTCGGCTACGCCACCATCGCCTTCCTGCTCAGCTTCCTGAAGAGCCATACGACCCTCGTGTTCATTCTCTATCGCGTGCTGCTGGGCGGACTCCTGCTGGCGCTGCTGTGGCAAGGCGTGCTGCAGCCCGGGACCGGGCTTGCCGAATAGAGTCGCTAGGACCTGGCGAACGAGACCGGCGGGCGGCGCTCTGGGCGTCAACATGCAACGCCGTTGGCGTTGAATCCGTGAAGGGAGCAGTCTGGGCGGAGCCGCGTCGCCACTGCCTCGGTCTTGGCCGAGTGACGGACAACGTGGCATGAACCATCCTGGCGCAGAGCCGGACGACTCTGAGCACGCAAGCGTAAAGGCAATAGCGATTGCACGGAAGATGACGTGTGTCCAGAAATCGCGTGCCTTTGCTACCTGCCAGCGGACCAAATCTTGCGACGCGATCTTGAATTCAGAAAAGTCGTGGAGGTTCAGTGGCTGGTCGCTCAGTCCGCCGAACTCATCGTTGAGCCGCTGCTGATCATACCGCAACGTCGGTCCCGACTCGTAGACCTCGATCTGACGAGCTACGACGCCAGTTTCGTCGAACTCAAAGTACCACCATGAGCAAACCCAAAGCGTTGTTGGCGTCGCCACGCGGTTCATCCCAGTAGCGCTTGAAGTACCGCATACCTCGGCCGCCGGCCAGCGGCGGGATGAGGAGCCGTTGAACGGAACCGGCTGTTGCAGCCAGAGGCGCGGAGCAGCCGGTGTGGAATTTCAGCCTTGGGGATTGTACCCCGCCGGGGGAGGGCGAGACTGGGAAAATGACGGGCATCGCTATGGGTCGGCCGCATCATCGCGGTGCCTCTCAGCCCCGTTCCACGGGGCTTTCCGCGAAGCGGTTCAGGCCCGCCGTTGACGGCGGGTGCAACGGTTCGCAAGTCCATTTCCCCAGCCCCGTTCTACGGGGCTTCTCGAAGTTTCGCTTGAGCGCTGCGTTCGGCGGCTGAAGCCGAACCGCGAGAAGGCCCGTGAACGGGCCTCGTGCCTTTCTGTCGTCCGCGACAACCCGCCGTGAACGGCGGGCCTGAACCGCTTCGCGGCAAGCCCCGTGAACGGGGCTGAGAGCGCAGCAAGCCCTTGAAGAAGGCGATTGCGTTTTTCGCCTGAATCGCCAATGATTTTCGTCATTGCATTATCCACAGCGCAGCCATGTCACGCCGATCCCGCTTGTTTGCGCAGGCTGCGATAATGCGCCGCGGCTTCGCCGTCGACGCATCAACGCCAACTGCGTTGCATGCAACACCGTTGGCGTTGAACCACAGCCAAGCCATCTCACCCCGATCCCGCCTGTTCACGCAAACTGCGATAGCGCTCTGCGGTGCGGTCGCGCCAGGCTTGCTTTTCTGCTTCGCTAGCGTCGTGGCCGGGCCAGAGGAGGGGTTCGCGGCCGGGGAGCCAGTAGAGGAAGCCGCGCGCAGGCCGGTGCCGTAGCGGCAGAGCAGGCCTTGCTGGGTGGCGCGTTTCAGCCAGCGCGACAGCGTGGAGCGGTCCAGCGGGGTTTCCTCGCCGGGCCAGCGCTCAAAGATGGACTGCTGGCTGAGCTTGTCGGACGTGCTGGACAGGATGTCGTGCACCTCGGGCCAGGTTTGGGCGATCGAAAGTGCACGTAACCGGTCACGGGTCGATATAGCTCGGAATCGTGGTTTCGGGTACTGTTGCGGTTGGCATGGATGCTCCACCGACAGTATCGGCAGAAGTGTTGGCATCGCTGCCGCCTGAAGTCCTTGCTTTGATCAAGTGGCAGGCGGAGCAGATTCGCGTGCTGACCGCGCGCGTGGCGGAACTCGAAGCCAAGCTCGGCAAGAATCCCAGCAACTCGTCGAAGCCGCCATCGACCACGCATCCGCATTACAAGAAGCCAGCAGCCAAGCCCAAATCGGGAC
>VGYC01000023.1 GCA_016873095.1 Planctomycetota bacterium
GAAAGATCAGCGCCAAAGAAATGGCCACAATCAACCTGAAACGACATCGTTTTCACGGTGACTGGAACTACGAAATCCATCCCCGCCGGAAGCACGGAAACTGACAACTTAATTTGGCGCGGATCCTTAGCGCAAGTCAACGCATCGCCAGCACCTGGGCCAGGTGCATCGTCCGGACCTTGCTGCCACGCCGGCGCAGGCAGCCGCCGATATTCATCAGGCAGCCGGCGTCGGTGGCGACGACCGTGTCCGCGCCGCTCTTGTCGATAAAGCTCGCCTTGTCACAGACCATCGCGCCGCTGATGCCGGGATAGCGGACCGAGAACGAGCCGCCGAAGCCGCAACATTCATCGTGCCGCTCCAGCGGCAGCAACTCCAGTTCCTTCACCTGTCGCAGCAGCCGTTCCGCTTCGCCCCTGGCGCCAAGGGCCCGCAGATGACATGCCATGTGGTACGTTGCGCGCCCGGGACAACGAGCGCCGACATCGTCGATCTTCATGACATTGACCAGGAAATCCGACAGCTCATGAGTTCGCCAGGCAAGTTCCTCGGCCCGGCCATGCCAGACCGGGTCGTCGTGAAACAGATGCGGGTATTCGACCTGGACCATGGCGGCGCAGGAACCGGACGGCGTCACCACCAGGCGGTTTCCGGCAAAAGCCTGGATCGTGTGCCGGGCGACCTCGCGGGCTTCGCCGTGGTAGCCACTGTTGAAGTGCGGTTGTCCGCAGCAAGTCTGCGCGGCGGGAAAATCCACATCCACTCCCAGCCGCCGCAACACCTTCACCGTCGCCACGCCGACATCGGGAAACAGCGCGTCGCCCAGACATGTCACCAGCAGGGATACTTTCAACCGAGATCTCCAGATCGCTTGCGTCGCGCGCCGGCGCGTCCACGCATCCATCGGCGGCAAAGGTCCATTGGCGGCAAAGGATCTTTTTACGATGATGGGCTGCTACATGCTACAGCAACCGCCGACTCTCCTGATCCAGTCCCTGGTGCAGGAAGCGAATGGCGGGCTCGGCCATGTGGTTGAAATAGTCCCATGAATGTCCGCCGGCCTCCGTGGTCAGGTCGTGGGTGTGCGGAATTCCCAGAGCGGTGAGTTTCTCGTGGAGCCGGTCGTTGCCGCGCAGCCAGGCGTCGTCGCTGGGATCGATGCAGAAGAAAATGTGCGGCGGCGGATTGTACGGCGGCACATGCAGAACCGCCGTGTCCTGCCGGCAATGCTCCTTGCTTTCATAGAGTTCGTCAAGCGGCGTGCCCCGGCCATAGAGTTCGTGATAGTCGAGCGCCGAGGCGATGCCGGCAGCCGCGGGAAACCGCTGCGGGTGCTTGAATGCCATCCGCAGCGCCGCCTGACCGCCCATGCTGATGCCAAGCAAGCCGATGGAACGCGGCGCCATACCGAAACGCTGCTTGAAGAATTCCGGCACATTCTCGCGCACAAATTGTTCAGGCGTCAGTCGGGAGTCGAAAGCGGGGCAGGGGCGGTCCACCCACCAGCACGGCCCGGCCGTGGGGCTGACGCAGGGAAGGTTCAGTTCATCGAAAACACGCGTGAAGGCGGGCTGATCGCGAAGAGTTTCACCGCCCACGCCGTGCAGAAAGATGATGCCAAAACGAGGCTTGCCGGTAGCCGCCGGTTGATAGACGTCAAGAACCTTGCCGTCGAGGATGATGGCAGACCACGTACCGTTCATGGGTTGGATCAACCGCTCGCGGTTTCGCGTCCGTCCACGAAACCGCAAGCGCGGACTTGCTGCCTCACTTTGCCGCCATCTTGGCGCCGCTGTCGCGGTAGTAGAGGGGCAGATGACGATAGTAGACTTCGAGGGTGAGCAGGGACAGCGACGTGCTCATGAGCCGGCCGCCCGAGCCGGCATGCGGATCGCCTGCCGAGCTCCAGCTGCCCTTGTTGGGGCCGCTGTTGTCCTGCGTCTTGACCAGGTAGTCGCGCATCTTCTCGTTCCAGGCCTTCCAGGCCGAGCCGCCGAAGTGATGCATCACCTGCGTCGCGTAATAGTAGTAATAGATGTTCTTCTGGCCGGGCGGGTTGGTCTTCAAGTGGTTGTCCACACCCTTGATGAGGCTCAGGTTCTGCGGGCCCCAGGATTGCAGGTACTGGCGGCAGAGCAGGCCGACGGCGCTCATCGTCGGAGAGGGACCGGGGCCGGTGTAGCCGTAGCCCTTGGTGGAATCCTCGCAGGCGTTCAGATAGGCCTGGGCCTTGCGCATCGTGATCTCCGGAACGTCGAGGCCCGCCATCTGAGCGCTCTTCAGAGCCATGACCTGCCAGCCGACAACCGAGGTGTCGCCGGCCTGTCCCGGAGAATAGCGCCAGCCGCCGGCGGAATGCTGAGCACGCACAATGTAGTTGACCGCCATCTGCGCCGGCCGGCGCAGAGCGGCGTCCTGCGTCAGGCCGTAAGCCTCGCACATCGCGATGGTGGCCAGACCGTGGGCATACATGCCGCCGCCGAAGTTGCCGGTCTTGCGGTCCTGCTTGCGCATGAGGTAAAGCAATCCCTTCTCGACCGGCTTGTCGAAATCGTTGTCCTTGGTTCGCTTGTGCGTTTTACCGGCGCCCAGGAGGGGCAACAGGCCGAAGGCCGTGCCGGCGATATCATTGGGAGAACCGCGGTCCTTGAAGTTGCCGTCCAGCAGCCAGCGTCCGTCGGACGATTGATTGCGAACGATCCATTGCAGGCCGCTGACGACCGCCGCCTCGGACTCCTTGGTGCCGCCGCCGTCGATCAGGACCTGTTTTCGGGTTGCGCCGCTTCGGCCATAGAAAGTCCCGGCAAGCGGCAAGCCTTTGAGACCATAGCCGCCGGCCATGCCGGGCGCCATGCTCGTTCCTTGACCGTAAGGGCTCTCGATGGCGCCCCCCTGACCGATGCCGCCAAGACCACCCGGGGCAGGCAGGTTGATCGGCGGAGCATTCTTGTCTCCGTCCTGGATGCCAACTTGCTCCAGCGGAGTCACCTGGCCGGGAACGCTCACTTCATTCTTGCGTTCGACGTTGAAGTTGATGTCCTGGTTCGGCGTCTGGGCAGCAGGGTCGATGTCGGTGGTCACGAGCGGATCGACATCCTTCTTGTCGTCTTGCGCCTGCTGTTGCACGGTCACATCCGGCGGGGTCGTATCGTCCAGCATGGCGTCCGCCTGGCCCGGCGCGAGCAGGAACAATCCGACCAACCCGAAGTTGAACACAATACTTATCAGCACGGCCGGCAAGAGCCGCCGGAAATCGCTGTCCTTGTTGTCATTCTTGCGCCGCACTACCAGCGGCGAAACCGGACGGGCTGGCTTGGAACTGGCCTGTGCTGCCATCGCTCATACCCCCTCGAAGGCGAAACCTCTCCCCATGTATTATGTACCCCGCGCCGAGCGAGATGCAACAACAAAATATCGCGACTGGCGCAACGCCGTTCCGATGCGGGCCCAGCGACAATCATCAGCGACACGCTGGCAGCGGGTCGCTACGTCCCATGCTCGTGCGGCTTGTCCGGCTCGAAGGGCTGCGGGCCTGAAAACGCCTCCAGTGCGCGTTCCGCTTGCCGTTGTGCCAGATGGTCGCGGACCTGACGGTCGCCGCGTCGAAACCAGAGGTTCAACGCCACCACTGTCAGGGCCACGGCGACGATGAAACCGACGAAGCCATAAAGCATGGTGGGCGTCACCACGGACGCCTGCTCATCCGGCGGCGGCTGGGGCGCCGGGATCACCGTCGGGCCGATCAAGAACGGAGTCTCCAGATCGCCGCGGCCGGAGCGATACTTGTAGCGATTGATCAGATAGCCATAGAACTCCACCCAGCGGTTCATGTTCTCCGTGGGTTTCAGTTTCTCCGGCAGAATCGGGAACACAACGCAGATCGGGTGAGCCCCATCCGTCGGCAGGGCGATCCAGCCCTCGTAGATGTACTTGATGCCCTTGGCTTGCAGGCTCGGCGACGCATCAAATTCTCGTAGCCGCCGCAGGAAGCCCTTGATGGGAATCACCTTGCCTCGCAGCTTCCCGGTTTGCTGGTACATGCGCGCAAAGTTGACGTGCTCATTTTCCCTGGCACTCTTGATAAAAGCTCCGATCGGCGTCTGGAAGGAATTGACGAACGCTTGGTTGTAGATCGCGATGTAATCGCGTTCCGCCTTGGTGACCAGGTCTGGCGCGCGTTTTTCGAGGTTGGGCATCGGCTTGCCGTCGCGCTCGCTGATGGAGGCCAGCCGGCGGGCATCAAGGTCGGGAGCGCGTTCGCTGCCGAATTCCGTCTCACCCCATACCTGGAGAGCCTTTCCGGCGATGCGCAGGGCCGTCGCGGTGACAGGCTGCTGCGCGAGAATGAGCTGAGCGGTCGCCCCGGCGCGGGCGCGCACAGGGTCGAACCAGAATTCCAGCGGGTCGCGCTCCCTCTTGACGGCCTCGATCGGAACCGCCGGCGCCTCCGCGCCCAGTTCCTGAAAGCCGGACGCCGCGTTGTCGCAGAGTGCCGACAGGACGAAAAGGGCCGCGAGGGCCAAGCAATCGAGTCGCGCCTGCCAGTGTTTCATCGGCCACCTCGTTGCACCAGTTGTTTAGATGCGCATCAGTGTTGAAAAGGTTCCCAGGTCAGCGCCGCCGCGGCAGATTGTGAAACCATGCGGAAGCTCCGTGCGAAGGAGAAGCAGGTGCATTGTATCCCAATGCTCGCGTTACCCACAACTCACGCCAGCAGTGCCGGCACCACGATTCCCGCCACGTCGGTGAGCCGGAAGTCGCGGCCCTGGTAGCGGTAGGTGAGGCGCAGGTGGTCGAGGCCGAAGAGGTGCAGGAGGGTGGCGTGGAAGTCGTTGATGTGCACCGGGTCGCGGGCGATGCCCCAGCCGATGTCGTCGGTCTGGCCGTGGATGTGTCCGCCCTTCACGCCGCCGCCGGCCATCCAGATGGTGAAGGCAAAGGGATGATGGTCCCGGCCGGTGGCGTTGGGGTTGCCGCCGCGGTTCTCACCCAGCGGCGTGCGGCCGAACTCCGATAGCCACAACACCAGCGTCGAATGCAGCAGGCCGCGACGCTTCAGATCCTTGAGCAACGCCGCCACCGGCTGGTCGGCCATCATCGAGTTGTGTGCCAGCTCGGCGTTGAGGTTGCTGTGATGGTCCCACGAGGCGTGATAGATGTTGACGAAGCGGACACCACGCTCGACCAGCCGGCGCGCGAGCAGGCAGTTGAGCGCGAATTGCCGGAACTGTCCCGGTCCGCCGCCGCGATGGGCAGCGATGGCGGGCTCGCTTCGGTCGATGCCGTAGTCGTCGAGAGTCCGCCGTGTCTCGCCGCTGACGTCGATCAGTTCCGGCGCGGCCGATTGCATCCGAAACGCCAGCTCGTAGGAAGCGATGCGGCTGGCGATCTCCGGGTCGTTGACATGGCGGTGGCGCAGGGCATTTAGCCGGCTGATCGCCTCGATGGTGCTGCGCTGCATCTCCCCCGTGAGACCGGGCGGGTTATTGAGATTGAGGACCGGCTCTCCCTGGTTGCGAAAGAGCACGCCGGCGTAGGTGGTCGGCAGAAAGCCGCTCGACCAGTTGGACGTGCCGCCGCTGGTGCCGCGGCCGGCCGTGAGGACGACGTAGCCTGGCAAATTTCGCGATTCGCTCCCCAGGCCGTAGTTGAGCCACGAACCCATGCTTGGCCGGCCGAACGTCGGCACGCCGGTGTTCATGAACAGTTGCCCGGGATGATGATTGAACGACTCGGTGTGCATGGAGCGAATCCAGCAGATGTCGTCCGCACACGTGGCCAGGTGCGGCAGGAAATCGGACAGGTCCATGCCGCACTGGCCGTGCTTCGCGAAGCGGCGTGGGCTGCCGAGCAGCCGCGCCGTCGCCCGCTGGATGAAGGCGAAGCGAACGTTGCCGGTCATTGACTCCGGCAGCGGCTGGCCATGCAGCTGATTGAGTCGCGGTTTTGGATCAAAAAGGTCGATCTGGCTCGGCGCGCCTTCCAGATAGATGCAGATACAGGCGCGTGCCTTCGGCGCGAAGTGTGGCGGCCGCGGCGCCAGCGGGTTCGCCGAATCACGCTCCTGGGCAAGCAGGCCGTCCTGCTGCAGCAGCGAGGCCAGCGCCAGCCCGCCAATACCGCTGGCGGCGGAGGTGAGAAAGTGGCGACGGCTCGACAGAATCTGTTGCGCTAGCGGATGCACGGGTTCACTCCTCCAAGAGATTATAGCAATAGTCGCCAGAGCCGGGTGAACCTCGCGTGACCATGGTGCCGGGTGAACATAGAGCCGCGCACGAACCGGGTGGCCAGCAGTATCCCTCGCGGAATCGTCTTCCATTACGTTTTCGTTGCTTTCATCATTCGAGCCAATCGGCTATACTTTCCATTATCCTGGAGGACCAAGCCGTGCACTCCTCGCAGCCGCTTACCCATCCGCGTATTTCCCGGCGAACCGCAATCCAGGCAGGAGCCGTCGGCATTCTTGGCCTGGGCATGAACCACCTGCGCGATCTACGCGCGGCGCAACCGGCGGGCGCTCGGGCCAGCGGCACGGCGCGATCATGCATTTACATTTTCTTGTCAGGCGGGCTGGCACAGCATGAGAGCTTCGACCTGAAGCCAAACGCCCCCGAAGGCATCCGCGGCGAGTTCCGGCCCATCAGGACGGCAACTCCCGGCATCGAGATCTGCGAGCATCTGCCAGGACTGGCGCGGCGCAGCCGGCACTGGGCCATCGTGCGTTCGCTGACGCATCCGACCAACGGCCACACCGATGGCCATTATTTCATGCTCACCGGCCGCAGCGTGGTGTCGCCTGGCTATCGCGGCGACCGCGAACCACGGCCGAGCGACTGGCCCGCCATCGCTTCCATCGTCGGCGATGCCGTGCCGCGACGCAGCAACAACCTGCCGCCCGCCATCGTCCTGCCCGAACGGCTGGTCCACTGGTCCGGCGGCGTCATTCCCGGCGCCTATGCCGGGCAGATGGGCCGGCAGCGCGATCCGCTGTTCGTCGAGGCGTCGCCCTACGGCGACCCGATGTGGCGCGGCGCGTATCCGGAATACACATTTCCCAACAGCACCAAGGCGCCGCCGCGCCATCCGGATGCGCGCATCTTCCAGGCGCCCACCATCACGCTGGCGCCGGGGCTGAGCTTTGATCGCCTGCACAACCGGCTCGACCTGCTGCGCAACCTCGACGGCCAGCGGCAAGCGCTGGAGCGCTCGGCGACGATGCAGGGCTACGACGGCAATCGCCAGTCGGCCGTTTCGCTGCTCGCGGATTCGCGCGTCCGCCGCGCTCTCGACGTGACCAACGCCGATCTGCGAATCCAGGAACGCTATGGCCGCAACAGCTTCGGCTGGTCGTTGCTGATGGCGTTTCGCCTCGTGGAAGCGGGCGTCAACATGATCCAGGTCAACCTCGGCAACAACGAGACCTGGGACACGCACGGCGAGATCTTTCACCGGATGAAGGACAAGCTGCTGCCACCGACCGATCGCGCGCTGTGCGCCCTGATCGACGACTTGCATTCGAATGGATTGCTGGACAGCACGCTGATCGTGATGGGCAGCGAGTTTGGCCGGACGCCGCGGCTGTCGACGCTGGCTGATTCGTACAGCGGTCCTGGCCGGGATCACTGGGGCGCGGTGCAGAGTGTCTTCTTCGCCGGCGGCGGCATCCGCGGCGGCACGGTCATCGGCTCTTCGGACCGCTTCGGCGGCCACCCGGCCAGCAGCCCGCAGACCCCGGAAACCATGGCCGCCACCATCTACCACGCTCTCGGTATCCCCGCCACCGCCATGTGGCACGACGCCGTCGATCGGCCGCATCATATCTACCACGGGCAGCCGATTGCGGGGCTGGTGTAGTAGGTCGAGCTTGTTCGTCGCTCTCAAGCGAAGCGTGAACGATCAGCCGAATAGCTGATTGAACATCGCAGGCATGATCTGATAGATCCGCTCGGCAAATTCATTGACATAGAACATATCAGGCAAGTATCGTTGGGCGCGCACGCGAATCTGAAAAGCAGGCTCTTCTGGATTCAACTCAAATAGCACTAATCCGATTCCAAAAAGCATGCATAGTGCCTCCAGCCTGCTGTAGTCTTCCTCGGAAATTGACTTTGGCATGACCACATACGACTTCGCTGAAAGCGGATTGCAACAGATCATCCCGAAACGCCAAAGAAAATGCCGCGAGCGGCTTTGGCACGATTCTAGTCGGCATTGACGATTACGCCAATGACGGGCGAAGGATTCGAGCGCTGTACAATAGAGCTGTACAATAGATCGGTGAGGTTTACCATGCCAATGCACGATTGGTCCCGCGTCGATGCCGGGATTTACCACGCTTTCCACACCGCGTGGTCGTCGGAGATTCAGAAGGCGCTCAACGGCGGGTTGCTGCCGGAGGGCTACTATGCACTCATTGAACAGCATGCGGGCCAGGCGATTGCCGACGTGTTGACGTTGCACGCCAGCGCGCCGTCTCCGGAACTGCCGCCAGCCCCGTCAACCGGCGGCGGGACGGCACTGGCGGAGGCGCCGCCCAGGGTTCGCCGCAAGCAGGTCATCGAACCGGTGGCCCATACGCGCCGGCGTTCTCTTGCGGTGCGGCACGTCAGCGGGCATCGCCTCATTGCTGTCATCGAAATCGTCTCGCCGTCGAACAAGGATCGGGCCGCCGAGGTCATCGACGTTGCCGAGAAGGTGGAGTACATGCTCCGCCACGGAATTCACGTCCTTGTTGTCGATCCGCTCTTGCCCGGCGTGCACGATCCGCGCGGCATTCACGACGTTATTCAGCGTTGTCTGGAGCTAGCGCCAGAACCGTACGACCTGCCGGCAGAAGAGCCGTTGACGTTGGCCAGCTACACTGCCGGGCCAACTGTGCAGGCCTATCTGGAGCATGCAGCCATTGGCGCTCCGGTGCCGGACATGCCGCTGTTCTTGGCGGCGGACCGCTACATCGGCGTTCCGCTGGAAAATACCTATCAGGTTGCTTATGCTGGCATGCCAAGTTACTGGCGAGGCTTGCTCGACGCTTGATCGAAGCGCCTGTGGCCGCGGAGCGGAGTGACCATGGGAGAATAGTCCAATGACCCGACTGATCCTGATCCTGACCGGTCTCGCTCTTCTGCCGAGTGCCGGCTGGGCGCAGCCGACTTCGCCGCTGGAGAAGTACCGGAAACTGCGATTTCCTGCCAGGGACGAGAACTTCGCGAAAGGCTGGCAAGAGCGCGTCGCGCTGGAGTACGAGATCATCAATGCCGCCGATCTCAGGGCGCTGCGGAACGCGCTCAAGGACGCGGACCCCTTCGTGCGCGCGATGGCCGCCCGTGCGCTTGGAATTCGGGGAGACAGGGACTCGGCCGATACGCTCGCGGAACTGGTCAGTGGCGACAAGGAGTATTCGGTCCGCCTGCGGGCGGTCGAGTCGCTGGGGTATCTGAGGATGAAGCCCGAGGCCATCCAGCGGGCGATCAAGGACCGCAACCCCGGCGTGAGCTGGGTGGCCAAGCTGGCCGCCGATCAGCTCAAGAGCGAGACGGACCACGCCAGGCAACTCCGCGAGGCCTATGCGACGCCCATCAAGCGCGAGGCCATGGGGACCGCCAAGGTCGGCCAGCCTGCGCCGGACTTCACCGCACTCACGTGCGATGGCAAGCCCTTCAAGCTGTCCACGGTCCTCGGGAAGAAGCCCATTGCCATCTACTTCGCGGCCTACGACGGCTGAGGCGGGTGAATGCACCAGCAGGCGCAGTTGCGCCTCAAGAAGGACGAGGTCGAGAAGCTGGGAGCAGACGTGTATGTGGTGCTGGCGATGGACCTCCACCGGACGCGAGTGTTCAAGGAGGAAAATCGGTTGCTGTCCACGTTCAAGGGGCCGTTCTCCAGGGAGAAGAGCCTGGTATACGCGACGGCCTTGTCGGACCCGGCCGGGTACGCATCGGCGCTCTACGGGGTTGCCCGGAAGTGTCTGCGCTGGGGCGCCTGGGTCGAGAATCAACCGCACTGGATTGTCATCGATCGCAAGGGGACCATCACGTTCATGCTCGAACCCAGGTTCGATACGCCGACCGCGTACGAAAAGGACGTGGACCAGGTGCTGGAGGCGCTGAAGAAGGCGGCTCTTCGCTGAACGGTGCATACAACAAGCGCATGAAACTCCTACTCTATCCCACCGTGGCCGAGGAGCGTCTGGCCAGGATTCGCGAGGCAGCCGGGCCGATGATCGTCGTCCAGGCGGCCGATGAGTCGCAGGCAATTGACGAGATTGCTGACGCCGATGCGCTTTTTGGCTATCTGACCCCTGCGATGCTGGAGGCCGCGACACGGTTGCGCTGGGCACAGGCGCCGACCGCCAGCATGGAGAAGTACCTGTATCCGCAGCTGGTCGAGTCGCCGGTCATTGTGACGAACATGCGCGGCATCTTCAGCGACGTCATCGCCGACCATGTGTTTGCCTTCATCCTCTGCTTCGCCAAGAACTTTCACACGTACATTCGCCAGCAGATGCGCTGCGAGTGGCACATGCTGGGCCGGGACCCGGGCGAACTGCCGGGATACGGCGGCCCGGGCGAGGTCCATGCCTCCGATCGCGCGGCGATCACTCTTGCCGACTGTACGCTTGGCGTCGTCGGCCTGGGCGGGATCGGCGCTGAGACGGCGCGGCGCGGCCTGGCGTTCGGCATGCGCGTCCTTGGCAGTGATCCGAAGATGGCGGCGCCGCCGGGCGTGGGCTTCGTTCCGGCGAATCGGCTCGACGATTTGCTGAGCCAGAGCGACTTTGTCGTCATTGCCGCGCCGCACACGCCGGAGACATGCAAGCTCTTCAATCGCGAACGCATCCGCAAGATGAAACGGACGGCCCATCTCATCAATGTCGGCCGCGGCGTCATCGTCGATCTTGCGGATCTGACCGCGGCACTCGAGGCCGGGGAGATTGCCGGCGCGGGGCTGGATGTGTTCGAGACCGAACCGTTGCCGGCCAATCATCCACTCTGGCGCATGCCGAACGTGATCATCACGCCGCACTGCGCCGCCGCCTCGCCGCGCGTGCCGGAGCGGCACCTGCAAGTGCTGCTCGACAACCTCCGTCGCTTCGTCGCAGGGCAGCCGCTATGCAACATCGTTGACAAGCGAATGTGGTGCTAGCGAGGAACCTTGCATTCAAGCGTAGTCGAGATTGGGTGGGGAAGTGCTGAATTAGCTTTTACCAGTCGGGGCGACTGGATTCGAACCAGCGACCTCACGGTCCCGAACCGTGCGCTCTAGCCAAACTGAGCTACGCCCCGTCCTTGAAGCTTCCGCTTACTGCTTCCGCTTCACGTCAATCTTTGAGTAAGAATAACGGGGGCGGCGATTTTGTCAACCTGGGGTCGCGGGCGGCTTGCCTATCTTGCCCCGACGGCATGAAACGGCGGTTGGCAACTGCAGCCGGCAACTGCGGAGGTCCAGCGCGGCTAGATCTTGCGTGCTGCTGCGCTTGCGGCTGCGCTCTTCGGCACAGGAACCGTGCCGGCCGTGAGGGAGTCCATGATCAGTCCGCGCGTTACGAAGAATGCATGAGCCTCGCGCACGGCGTCGGCGATGCTGGTTGGTTGATAGCCCAGTTCCGACTTTGCCCTGGAACAATCGGCGCGGCGCTGCATGCGGAGCAAGCGCACGGCGCCGGGAGTGAAGCGACGCGGCACAGCGGGAAAGAAGCGCAGGGCCTGGTCGACGACAGCGGCGATGCCGGACATCAGTGGGCCGGGCAGCCGCAGCCTTGGCCGGCGCTGCCCTGTGACCTGCTCGAAGATGCCGAGCAGCTCATCCACGGTGAGGAACTGCGTGCTGAAGATGTAGCGCTGCCCGGGCCGGCCCCTGTCCATCGCCAGCAGATGTCCCTGGACCATGTCGCGAGCCGAGACGAACTCGAAGCCGCCAGGGACGTAGGCCCGCAGCCGGCGGTTAGCGAAATCGACGAGCGTGCGGCCCATGCGCGACGGCTTGAAATCGTTGGGGCCCAGGATCGCGCAGGACACGGCCACCACCACCGGCAGTCCCTCGGCGACGGCCTTCCAGCATTCATGCTCGACCAGCGCCTTCGAGAAGCCGTAGGGCAGGTTCGGCTCGAAGGGGTTGAAGAGATCGTCCTCGTTGCAAGGTCGATCCGGCGTGTGGCCGACAGCGCTAAGCGAGCCGGTGACGACGACGCGCTCGACGTCGGCCTCGCGCGCGGCACGCAGCAGGTTGCGCGTGCCCAGGACGTTGCACTCGAAGATGTCGCGGCGATGCTTGCGATTGCCGGCCAGCGTCGAGACCAGCGCGGCGCAATGGTGGATGCGCTGGCAGCCGGCGACGGCATTGCGGCAAGCGGCGAGATCGCGCAGGTCGCCGTAGGCCTTTTCGACATCGAGGCCGTCGAGAGCGGTCAGGTCGTTTTGCTGCCGGACCAGGACGCGGACGCGCTGGCCGTCGTCGAGCAGACGCCGCACCAGGTTGGCGCCGAGATGGCCGGTGCTGCCGGTGACGAGGAGCATGAGTTCTGCCAGCGCCCTTACTGACTATTTGGCGTCTCAGTGAGGACGGTTGTTGGAAGCGATGCGGGATTCAAGAACCCCATCTCAATGGCCGCGGCCTTGTTCAGAATGTATTGCCGAGTGTGGCCGTCACGGATTTCCTCTTGACGCGTCCGCCCCCAATCAACCTGCTGTTGAACAGCCGTCCAAGCAAACTCATCCCCGGTGAGTCGGGTGAAGTATGCTGCTAATTCACGAAGGACTTCGTGGTAGCGTTCTTTTCGTCCTTCCGGCTAGGATGCCTTGATCCATTCATCGTGGCTGCCGAACTCCATGACAAGCCTGGAATACATAACCTTCCGAAGATCTTGCGTCCACTTGAGATTCGGGCTGGGCATTTCGACTCTCCTCAGCATCAAACGAGATTCCAATTGTCAACCTATCATCCCTTCTGCTTCAGGGCAAGTGACGTAGTTTTTTGCGCGCACCACTGGCCGATGATGAACACGCCCGCCCGTGCCGCCTTGGAGAGCACCATGCCGCCGTCGGTGAGCAGGCGTAGCGTGGATGGGATGAGCCAGGGGAGCCAGCCGTGCAGGGCGCGGATGACGTGGCCGTCGAGCAGTTCCCAGTTGCGGAAGATGTTGCCGTGCTCGGCCATGTTCTGGCAACGGCTCACCGACAGCCCGGCAGCCTTCAGTTGCTCGTCCAGTTCCACCAGCGAAACCATGTTGGGCACGCTGAACAACCGGCAGATTGGCTCGACGAACTTCTCGTCTTCCTGCGGCGTGGGGTTGTGCTTCTTGAACCAGTCCTGGCCGAAGAAGACGCCGCCTGGCTTCAGGACGCGGGCGCATTCCTTGTAGAAGCTCGGCTTGTCCGGCATGTGGCAGCCGGCCTCGAAGAGATAGACCGCGTCGAATGAATCGTCCGGGAAATCCATGTGCATGGCGTCGCAGAGCAGGAAGCGAGTCCGGTCGGCCAGGTTGCGCTTGACGGCACGTTCGCGGGCGATGGCAAGCTGGCTTTCACAGATGTTGACGCCGGTGACATCCACATCGGCGAAATCCGCGATGTTGAGCGCCGGCCCGCCCACGCCGCAGCCGACGTCGAGCACCTTCATCCCCGGCCGTAGATTGGCCTCCTCCACGAGCTTGCGCTCGGTGCTGACGAGTGCCTGCTCGAGCGGCTCGTCCCCATCGAAGATCGCAAAGTGGAACGATTCGCTCCACTTCTCGCGATAGGTTTCGGTGATGCGGTCGAAATATTCCGACACCATCGCGCGGTACTGCGTCTTGCGAGCGGCGGGGTCCTTGATGATCGTCTGAAACTGAGTCTCTTCCACGGTGATGCTCCTGATGTCGTGGCAACAAGCTGCCAGCTTGTCAGCCTTGTGGGGTCATGCCCCCTGGGTTCGAGCTCGCAAGCTGGCAGCTTGCGGCTACGTGGCCTTCGCGTTCGCACGACCCTTGCAAAAGGATTTCTATTCAGACAGGGGTGAGCGAGCGCGAAACGTAAACAGAATCAGGTGATCATGGCGGGTTTTGGCTTGTCGCGGAACAGGCTGCGGCGCACCGCTTCCCAGAGGATCGGGCCGGTGACGGCGGGACGGAGGAACTCGGTCTTTGGCTTGGCCCCGGTCATGACGGCGCCCCACTCGGCGAGGAAGCCGGCGCCGCGGCGCTGCGTGACGGCCGCACAAGCATCCAGAAACACGGGGAACTTGCCGCATGCCTTGGCCATCCAGCGCGCCCAGGTGAAATCCCGGCCAAAGGAGCGCTGCCAGCGCGCCTGATACTTCTTGAGGAACGATGCGCGCAGGTTGTTGGCGGCAAACGCCTCGACCAGCGTCTGGGCGGCCAACTCGGCGGCGTCCATCGCATACTGGATGCCCTCGCCGGTGAGCGGGTCGATGTGCCCGGCCGCATCGCCCACAATCAGCAGGTGATC
Organism: Planctomycetota bacterium; assembly: GCA_016873095.1. Lineage (GTDB taxonomy): Bacteria > Planctomycetota > Planctomycetia > Gemmatales > Gemmataceae > VGYC01. The sequence continues at coordinate 14,442 of VGYC01000023.1, forward strand.
GCCGTAGCTGCGTGGAATGCCGCCGAGGCGCAGGCCGGCGCCGCGCATTTTGTCCAGCTCGGCGCGGGGGCCGAGGGCCTTTTTCACATCCGGATCGTTCTGGATCAGCCAGTGATGCATGCGTTGCAGATCGGGAGATGTGCAACGGCCGCCGGGGATGATGTAGCAGGCGAAGTTTAGCTCGTCGCCGGCCTCGCGAAACAGGGCACAGTAGCCGGGCAACAAGTCGCGTGGATAGAAGACCACGCCGTCGGCCTCGAAGTCGCAGGTGCCGGCCTTGACGTAGGACCTGCTGCACACCGCGTCCGCCGGCGTCTTGACGATGCCCAGCGACTGCGCCAGCGCGGAGGACGCCCCATCGCACGAGACCAGCACCCGGGCGCGATAGGTGGGCAGATGGGCGCCGCGGCCGTGGATGGTCCACGTGCCGTCCTTGCGAGAAAACTCCGCCCCGGCGACGGTGTAATTCTCGACAAGGTTGGCGCCGGCGGCCTGGGCGGCGCGGGCGATCTTCTCGTCCAGCACCTTGCGCTTGATGGCGATGACCAGCGAGCCGTCGGTGTGCGGCGCCGAGTTGCCGATGAACGTGAGCCGCGACGGGCTGACCATGCCGCCGACTTCGGCCCAGCGGCCCTTGCCCTCGGCAAGAATCTGCTGCAGGACGCCCATGCGGCGGAGATGCACCTGGGCCCGGCTGCACACGGCGTCGCCGCAGATCTTGTCGCGCGGAAACTCCTTGCGCTCGAGCAGCAGGACATGCTTGCCCTGGCCGGCAAGGTAGTAGGCGCACGTTGACCCGGCGGGTCCGGCGCCGACGATGGCGACGTCGTAAACGGTAGCGCTTGTCAGAGCCATTTGGTTCCTTGCAGGCGTTGCAGAGATCCCAGAACTTTCTTGAGCTTCGACTTCTCGGGCGCGACCGAGTCGGTATGGTCCTCGCCGGACATCTCCGCTTCCCCTGTCGCCAGCCAGCCAAGCCACCAGGCAAAGCCCTTCAAGGCGCGGGCGGTCTGCTTCCAGTCCATGGACAGCAGCGAGTCCTGCAGGACCTGCTGGGCAGCCTGCACGAGGACACGGACAAAGGCTCGGTGAAACTGTGCCGTGTCGGTCTCCTCGCCGGACAGCAGGCGCATGGTGCGGCGACTCTCGACGGGGCAGTGCCGCCATGTCTGGAAGATAGCGTGTCGCAGTGCCAGCGAGGCCACGTCGTTTTGCGTGAAGACACGATACAGCGAGTTGGCCAGCAGTTCCGCCGCCCCGCTCTGCGCCGTCCGCACGCGCCGGTAATCGGAAAACGACTTGCATTCCGCGAGATAGTAACCGTCCATGAAGCCTAGGGTCATGCCGACGGCAGTGAGCGGGTGATAATGGCCGACCGCGTCGCCGACAAGGGCAAGCCCAGGCCGGCCGTAATGCGCTCGCGACCGGCGCTGGTTGGAGGCCCAGGCAATCGGACGGTCGGCGAGTGCTTGCCGGAAGGCGCCGCGCCAGATCTCCGGCAAGGCCGGCTCAAAGGCAGCGTGCAACGATTCCTGGTCCTTCTCCATCCGACCGGGCGGGACATCGAGAAAGAGACGCACCTTGCTGGGGCCGATGCGGCAGGCGAGAATCGGCCCCGGGCCGCCGAGCAAGACCTGGCCGAAACCCTCGTGCAACAGCTGCACATCGTCAAGCAGGACGCCGGCCATCGATGAGACATAGTGACGCTGATCCTTCAGTCCAAGGCTGGCGCGCGCCAGCGACGACCGGCCGTCAGCGCCGACGATGAGGTCCGCTTGCACCGTGCGGCGCTGTCCGTTCTCATCTGCGAAGGTGACACGCTGGCCTGCGATGGCCAGTGCGTGACCGCTGGAGACAAAGTCGATGAAGTTGTGCCGGCTGGCTGCCGCGCGCAACGCCGAGACGAGCGCGACGTGCTCGCAGGTGAAGCCACATGCGCCATCGGGATATTGCAGCAGGATCGGCTCGGATCCATCCGCGGGAAAGACTGCGAAGCCATGGCCCTGGTAACCGCTGCCCACGAGATCGCCGAGGCCGAGGCTCTCGAGAATGTGGACGCCGGTAGGATGCAGGCATTCGCCGGCCAGCCGATGTGACGAGCGCGGGTTGCCTTCGAGAAGGAGGACGCTGGCGCCTTTGCGGGCGAAGGCCAGCGCTGTCACGCAGCCAACAGGGCCGGCGCCAATAACCAGAATGTCAGTCGAGCGCGCTGTCACCGGGTACCCATTGCTAGAGTTCCAGTCCTGGAAACATGCTTGCGCTATCACGCGCGCCTGCTCGCAAGCCGCTTGCCTCCTAATATATGATTCGCCATACTGGAAAACACCTCACACAGCCTGCTCAAGCCAGCGGCGGCCTGGGGAGGCCGCTTTCTTGACGGTCACTTCACGTCGGCAAACGGGAGATTCAGGATCGGGTAGAGGCGCCAGTCGCGATAATCGAAGTGCCACCACTCGCCCGGATAGACGCTGAAGCCCTCGTCCTCCATGGCCTTGCGTAGCAAGTCGCGTTGCCAGCGCTGCCGCGACGTGCCGCCGATGTAGTCGGCATAGGCGCGGTCGGAGAACTCGTCGTAGCCGCTGACCATGGCCACCGCCTTGCCGGACTTGCGGTCGAAGAGGGTGAGGTCGACGGCGCAGCCGCGGTTGTGCCGCGAACCTTGACGCGGATCGGCGACGAAATGATGGTACCGGTCCTCGGTGGCGTTCCAGAAGATCCTGGTGACGAACCAGGGTCGGTAGGCGTCGTGAAGCAGCAGGCCGTAGCCGTGCTTTTCCAGATTCTGGTGGACGCGCAGCAGCGCCTCGGCCGCCGGACGTTGCAGGAACGCGCGAGCGCTGCTATACAGCGGCGTGCCCAGAAAGTTATTCTTGCCTGCATAGCGAATGTCGAGACGGATGGACGGATCGAGCGTGGCGACATCGACGAGTTCGGGCTTGCGCATGAGTGGGTCGTTGTCCTGCGGCGGCCGGGCCGCCAAGGCGCTCTTGCGCAGCTCGGCGATCGGCCGCAAGGGCGTGAGCGTAAAGGTCTCGCCCATCTCGCCCTTGATGTTTCTGCGCTTGAATGGGACGCTGGCCGCCTCCACATGCGTTGCCCGGCCGGACCTGTCGCGCGTGAAGATCAGCTCGTCCCCCTTGTAGAGACCATAATCCGGAAACTTGAAGACCGTCTCGGAGACTTCGCGGAGCGGATACAGAAATACCCATTCGATGAGCGCGTGCAGCTTGCCGTCCTTTTCGAGGATGAACAGCGTGTTGAAATCGGGGCCGTACTCGCCGATCAGGCCAAGAAACCTGGCGGGACAGTCGGCCGGCTTGCGGTCGGCCACGCGCCGGTACGTCGCGCCAGCCAGCTTGAGCGCGTCGCCGTCGTGCTGCAGCCTGGCGCCATGCGCCTGCGGGTCATCGATCATCAGGTCCTTGCCGTGCCGGCGCAGCTCCAGCAGGGCACCGCCCTTGTGCGACATGAAGAACAGCTTGCCGTTGCTCGCCCGCAGCTCGAACCCGGCTTTCTTGTCGTTGACATAGTTGCCCGCCAGCTTTCGCGTTTCGGTCCGGTCGAGCGGTCTGGTGCGGTCGATGGGGGGCAAAGGTTTGTTGCCGCGGACGGCAAGCATGTGCCGCAATGCCACGTCGGCGATGCGCGAGGTGACGCCGTTGGACACGTCGCGCGAGGCCGCCACGATGACGCCCAGCTTGTCGTCCGGCAATGCGGACAGCTGCGTGGCGAAGCCATAGACGGCGCCTCCGTGGCCGACGCGCCGCTTGCCATCCAGCTCCGAGACATAGAAGCCGAGGCCGAATCCCTCCTTGGCCCCCTTCTTCTCGAACTGGATCTGCCAGGTTTTCTCGAGCGTCTCCTGCTTGAGTATCCGTCCCTTCGCCCCCTGGCCGCGAGCGAAGAGAAACGACAGGAACTTCGCCATGTCGTCGGCCGTGGAGTAGAGGTTGCCCGCCGGGCTCATACCGAATGCCCACGTCGGCGCCGGAAATTCCCGACCGTGGTACGTCCACATCGTCGCCCTGGCCAGCCGTTTGCGCAGCTCTGGAGTCAGGTCGAAGCTGCTGTCCGTCATGCCCAGCGGCGTGAGGAGTTTCTCCGTCATGGCCGTGGCGAACGGCTGCCTGGTGACGCGTTCGATGACGTGCCCCACGGTGGCAAGCGCCGCGTTCGAGTAACTGGTCGTGCTCTCCGGCACGAAGACCAGCCTGGTGGAGTTCAGGCTCTTGACCGTGTCCGCGATGGACGGCTCGGTGTCATCGAAGTAGTTGCCGACCGGCGACTCGCGTACCAGCCCGGAGCGATGCGACACGAGTTGCCGCAGCGTGATCGCCTTGCCGTGCGGGTTCTTCGGCTGAAACTCCGGCAGGTAGCGCTGCACCGGGACATCGAGATCGATAAGCCCCATCTCGACCAGGATCATGAGCAGCAGTGTCGTGAACGGCTTGGAGACGGAGCCGACGCGATAGACCGTTGTCGCCGTTGCCTCGGTTTTCGCCGCTGGATCGGCATGCCCGAAGCCGCGCGACCAGACCAGTTTCTGGTCGTCCACGAGAGCGATGGACAGGGCCGGCAGCTTCTTGTCGGCGACCTCCTGCGCGATCCATTTTTCGAGCGCGGCGATGGCGGGGGCGTATTGCACGCTGTCGCGCTGAGCTTCCAGAGTGGGGATGGGAAGGCAACTTGCCAGGATGAGGAAAACTGACATGCCGCGGAGTGCGTGGGTTGTCATGAGTGAACTCGTCGATTGGCTTGATCAGTTTCGCGGCGGCCATGAGGCCCGCCGTTGACGGCGGGTGCAACGGTCCCTCGCGAGCCTTTCACCCCCGATCAACGGGGCTTCTCGCCGTTTCGCATGAGCGATACATGTCACGCATACTATGGCTGAAGCCCTACGGCGAGAAGGCCCGTGAACGTGCCTGAACCCTCCGGCGGACTACGACCACCCGCCGTGAACGGCGGGCCTTAACCGCGTCGCGGCAAGCCCCGTGGAACGGGGCTGGGCATGTCTTTGCCTCGGGGGTCGCAGCCGTGGACAAGGCTGGTAACTTCTCAGTAAGTCTGGGTTGAAGCGGCCGAGGGACGCGCGTGGGTGTGTAAAACTCGTAAGCGCAAGGCAATCCAAAATGCCGCACCCAGGGAAATGGAGAACCAACGCTGGAATAATGCAACCCTTGTCCTGGTAGTCGGTTACGTGGTGGGCTGCCATTTGAGAGGATTTGCCGATGGGGTATATGTCACTTTCTGGACGAATACTGGACGAATCTTTGGACGGATCGTCAGCATGTTGCCCGCGAAACCGCGGAGCGAAGTTCACTCATGCTTGTCTGAATGACGCGATGACGCCGGCGAGAACAATCGCCGCCGTCTCCACTCTGAGGATGCGCGGGCCCAGGTCCACGAGTTGCCAGCCGGCGGTCCGGGCGGTCGCGATTTCCTCTTCGCTGAAGCCGCCTTCGGGGCCGATGGCGAGCGCGATGTCGCGGGCGGCGGGCACACCCGGCTGGAGGTCGGCGAGCGGCAAGCCGCCTGGATGCGCCAGCATCTTCAGCCCGGCCAAGCTGCCGCGACGGCAGAAGTCCTCCCAGCTTGCCAGGGCGTCGATTTTCATGAGCACGTTGCGGCCGCACTGCTTGCTGGCCTCGATCACCTGCCGGTGGAGCTTGTCCGGGCGAAGCTCACGCGGATGCGGTTGCCGGCGCTGCGTCGACAGCGGCACGTAGCGCGTGACGCCCAGTTCGGTCAGCTTCTCGACCAAGAACTGGATGCGGTCCCCCTTGGGGGGCGGACAGGCGACGGTCAAGGAAAATGGCAGCTCGCGGTCCGGGCGGGCTGGCTCGAAGACCTCGAGGGCGACCTGCCCGGACTCGATTTTCACGACGCGCGCCGGGAATTCCTGGCCGTCGCCGTTGAACAGGAAAAGCGGGTCGCCCAGGCGGAGCCGGCAAACGGCGGCGAGATGGTGGGCCTCTTCGCCGTCCAGCGAAGCGATTCCTGGCGATAGCGGACAGTTGATGTAAAACCGTTCTGACATCCCTGCTACAATAGGCGGCCCGCCGATCCCGGCGAGGCTTGGTAGTGGATCGCTCATTGCGAGGTGGCGCCGATGTCGAGACGCAAATCGCCCGATCCTCTGGGCAACAGCAACACCCGGCAGATGCTCGACGAACTCGACGTGTTGATGGAGAAGATGCTGGCGCTGCCGGTGAACCAGGTTGACGAGAGCGTCGCGACGCTGCCGGCGCCGGCTGCCGTCGCGCCGCCGGCGGCGCGCGAAGCGCCCAGGCCGGCCGGCGACACAAGTCGTCGCGCGGAACAAGCGCCCGGCACCTTCGAAACGCAGGCACAGGTCCTGGTGGGCCAGCTATCGATCCTCCACAGTCCAGCGACGCATCAGGCGCTGCCCAGCCCAAAAACCCCGGCGCGCGACGACCGGGCCTCTGCCGCCGCGCTGGCCAAGGTCCCCGCTCGCGAGGACGCGGCACTCGGGTCGTTCAGCGTCGTCGATACAACGAGTGAGTTTCTGCCACCGCTGTCGAGCCTGGCGCCGGCCGTCGCGGAGATTCAGTTGCCGGCGCCGCGGCGCTTTCGACTTCGCTTCTCGCTTCGCCCACGCCCGCTGTTGTGGATCAATCAGGGATTCGATGTGCTCACGCAACGTCTGGGACTTCCGGGCAGCTGGTTGCGGCACACGAGCGGCCGCGCCTTGCTGGGTGCGCTGGGTCTAGTGCTCCTGTCCGTCGCTCTCACCTGGTGGCTCAAGGAAACGCTGGGTTGGACCTGGCCATGGGAGTCCGTAGAATGAAGAGCGAGGAGAATCCGGCACGCTCGTGGGCGAAGAATCCTCTGTGCAGCGATTCCTTGCGGAGACCTTGATACATGTCCTCCGAAGCAAGTCCCATGGACTCGAGCCCGCAAGGCACGTCCTCGCAGCATTATTCCATCATGGCAGGCGTCTTGAGCTACCTGGTTCCCGGGCTGGGCCAGATCGTACAGGGCCGCGTCGGCAAAGGCCTGCTGTTCATGGTTTGCTTGCTGGGCATGTTCACGTGCGGGCAAGCGCTCGGCGGCTGGCAAAACGTCTATTTGCCGGATGTGGCCCGTGGGGTGGATCAACACTGGGAGAACAATCCCTGGCGGCTTCCCAGGCCGTTTCTGCCGCTGGCCAACTTGTATCATCGCTGGCATTTCGCGGGGCAGTTCTGGATCGGCATTGCGGCCTGGCCGGCCATCTGGCAGTACAACAAGCTGCCGGTCCCCACCGAAGAGGCAAGCCCGTTCTGGCACAACTTCGAGCGCGGGCCGCACAGCGAAGCCGCTCTCAATGAATACCTGATCAACAGCGACAAGACGCCTGACGTGGCGTGGGTCTACACGGTAATCGCCGGCGTGCTCAATATCCTGGTGATCTACGACGCATATGCGGGGCCAGCCTTCGGTGCGGCCGCGCCGCCCGTCGTTCCGCGCCCAGAGCCGCAACCGGCAGGGGGCGCGCCATGATTCTCGCCGCCCTTCTTGGCATGTCACTGTACTGGCACCTGCCGATCTTGATCGTGCTGATCAGCCTGGTATATAGCGGTACTCGATACGATGCCTGGCCGGCCATTCTTGCCGAGGCCTTTCGCTGGGGATTGCGCATGGCCGGCTTCTTGCTGGTCATCGTCCTGGCGTTGTTTGTCTTGTCGCGCATGATTTGACAGCATGTCCGGCGCTTCTGATGGACGCCTTTCCATGGACGCATCTCCGCCGATGCCTGACCCGCAAGGCTCAAGCCGGCCGGCAAGGGAGGCTTGGCGAACATACTTCCAGAAATCTGCGGACGCGCTCTATCTGCTCAATCGCCAGAGCCGCATTGCGTTCGTTAACCGCGCCTGGGAGGAGTTGACCGGAGTTTCCATCAGCGAGGCGCGCGGCCTTTCTTGCCGCCGCCGTTCCCGACAGGAAACGACGCCGTCCCTCGAGGTGCTCAGGGGGCTGCTGTCGCCGCCGCCGGAGACTCTGCGCGGCCAGCCGGCGCGGGTGTACCGGCTGGCCGTGCTGCCCGCTGCTTCCAGCGCGGCCGCCGGCGCAGGGCGGCGCTGGTGGCTCGTCGATTTCTTCCCGCTTCTCGACGAGCACGGCTTGCTGGGCATCTTTGGCAAGCTGGTGCCGGTGCCCGCCAAGGGTTTCTTTGCCAGCCAGCCGTTGCCGGAGAATGTCATTGCTCTGAGGCAACGCTTCGCTGACCATTTCAAGCTTGATCAGCTTGTGCTGGAATTGCCGGCCATGCAGCGGGTCGCGGAACAGGCCCGGCTGGCAGCACGGACCACGCAACCCGTTGTGCTGCTTGGCGAGGCCGGCGCCGGCAAGCACTGGCTGGCCCGTTGCATTCACGGGCTGAGCGAAGCGCGCGACCAGGCGTTCGCCGCAATTGACTGCGACCGGCTGCCGCACGCAGCTCTGACCGAACTGCTGTTCGGCGACACCGGGCTGGGACGCCGTTTGCGACCGGGGACCGTGTATCTGCGTCAGCCGGAAGCACTGCCGCGCGAGATGCAAGATCGTCTGAATCGGTCCCTGGAGGACTGGCAGGCACAATCTCGCGGGCCGCGAATTCTGGCTGGCTTCCGTACAGATCCGCGCGACCTGGAGCAAGCCGGGCTGCTGGTTGCCGATTTCCATTGCCGGCTGAGCACGCTCGTCATTGACTTGCCGCCGCTGCGTGAACGCCGTGGCGACCTGGATTGGCTCATCGAACGCCTGCTGGCGCGCGCGGCAGGCGTGCTGGGCCGCCCCGCGCTCACGCTGGCGCCCGATGCCGAACAGGCGCTCAAAGCCCATGCCTGGCCTGGCAACCTGCGTGAGCTGCACGACGTGTTGCTGCAAGCGGCACAGTGCGGCCATGATGTGATCGAAGTCGGCGACTTGCCGTTCTATCTGCGTGCCACGCCGTTGCCCGTGCCCCGACAGTTGCCGCTCGATTCCTTGCTTGAGCAGGTGGAAAGACGGTTGATCGCGCTCGCTCTCAAGGATGCCAAGGGCAACAAGACCGATGCCGCACGCATGCTCGGCATCTGGCGTCAGCGGCTGGTTCGCCGCATGGAAGCCCTCGGCATTGTCTCGTCCACAGACCAGTGAGACATCACAATGCAACTCGCGCAGGTCCTGATCTACGAAAAAGACGGCAGACTGGCGGAGAGCCTGCGCGCTCTCAGCGAGAGCCGCGGCATCTGGGTGCGCGAGCTTCGCCAGGCGCGGGCATGCCTCGATGCGCTGGCGCGCGGCGGCATCGGTGTGCTCGTCCTGAAGATCGGCCGCGATCTCGAACGCGAGTTGACGTTGCTACAGCAAGCCGCCTGGAACTTTCCTGATTGCCGCACGGTCGTCGTGGGCGACGTGGATCATCCCGCGCTGGCCGATCTGGCCTGGGACCTAGGAGCAGCCTTCGTCTTCATGCCGCCAACGCCGTTCAACCTGCTGCCGGAAGTAGTGGACCGACTACTGAAAAGCGGGCTCCCGCACATTGCCGCGCCTGCACACGGTGATCCGCAAGCCTCGGCCACGGGAGTTCGCGGATGAACGAGCCGCTTTACCTCAGCTACACCGCTGACCGCGAGATTCCGGTCGTTGACGCAAGCCGTTGCACCGGCTGCGGCGATTGCCCGGCAGTCTGCCCGACGACATGCCTGGAAATGGCGGGCCGGCTGCCCTGGCTTCCCAGGCCGGGGCACTGCGTCAGTTGCGGGCTGTGCGTAGCCATCTGCCCGGCGGCCGCGCTGCGAATGGCTGCAACGGTGTGAGCCGCGGCCACTCATCCGAGCAACAACTGCAAGCCGGTGATCAGCACGAATACCAGGACAATCCGCGTGAACCACTCTCCGGACACGCGGCGATTGAGCAACACGCCCAGAATCGTGCCAGCCAGGACCACCGGCAGGAGCGGCAGGTCGAATAGCAGCATTTCCTCGTCCAGCGTGCCGAGATACCAGTACGGCAGCACCTTGCCCGCGTTGATCAAGAAATAGACCGCCGTTGTCGTGGCGACAAAGCGTCGGCTGTCGAGGCGCTGCGCCAGCAGAAACATCGTGGTGAGCACGCCGCCGACGTGCGCCAGCGTGGACACGAAGCCAGTTCCGAAGCCGACAACCACGCCCAGCCAGCCGGTCGGCCGCCACGGTTCCCGACGTGCCGGCAGCCAGTTGCGGGCGACCTGGATCATCGCAAAGGCAATGGCGATGCCGCCAATGAAGCGCGACAGCGCCTCGGTGGAGATAGCGTCCAGCGCCAGGCTGCCGGCGATGATTCCCACTGCCGCGCCGGCTGACAGCAGCACGAGATTACGAGGATCCCACTGACCCCAGAAGAAATACAGCGAAATCACGTCACACGCCAGCAGCAGCGGCAGCATCAACCCCAGCGACTCGCGCGGGTCGATCAGTAGCGCCAGCACCGGCATGACCAGGATGCCAGTGCCGCCGCCGAAGCCGGCCTTGGACACGCCGATCAGCAACGCCGCCAGGCTGAGTACGAGATACTGGTGAATGAATGGACTCCGCTATTTCCCGTCCAGCCCGAGCAGCTTCATCTTGCGGTACAGGTTGGGGCGATGCAGTCCGAGGATGCGGGCGGCTTCGCCCATGTTCCCGCTGGTGCGCTGGATGGCATGCTGGATGTGGTCGCGCTGGAAGGCGTCCGTCGCTTCCGAAAGCGGCAATTCCGCGTAACGGTTGGCCCCCTCCGCAGCGGGACGGATGATGAAGGCGAGGTCTTCCGCCTCAATCTTTTCATTGGGACAGAGATGGGCGATGCGCTCGAGCATGTTGCGCAGCTCTCGGACGTTGCCGGGCCATTCATGCTGCTGCAAGCGCTTGCGTGCCTCAGCCGTCATCTTCAAAGTCTTGCGACCCGCTTCCCGGCAAAACTGCTGCAAGAAATGCTCGGCCAGCACCAGCACATCGTCGCGCCGCTCACGCAGCGGCGGCAGATCGACGGTCACCACCGTGAGACGATAGAACAGGTCTTCGCGGAACTTGCCGGCGCGGACATGTTCAGCCAGATGTCGATTGGTGGCCGCCACGATCCGCGTGTTGACCGGGATGGGCACGGTCCCGCCCACGCGGTAGACGGCCTTCTCTTCCAGCACGCGCAACAGCTTCGCCTGCCCGCCGGGGCTGAGGTCGCCAACCTCGTCGAGAAACAGCGTGCCGCCGTTGGCCGCCTCGAACTTGCCGGCGCGAGTGCTGTGCGCGTCGGTGAAGGCGCCTTTCTCGTGGCCGAACAGCTCGCTTTCCAGCAATGTTTCGGCAATCGCGGCGCAGTTGACAGGAATGAACGGCTGCGATTGCCTGGGGCCGCTGTAATGCACGGCGCGAGCGACGACTTCCTTGCCGGTGCCGCTTTCGCCGAGGACCAGCACCGGCAGATCGGTCCGCGAGACGCGCTCGATCGTGCTGCGCAGCGCCTGGATGGCCGGGCTCTCGCCGACGATGCGGGCCGCAAGCCGCGCCTGGCCTTCCAGTTCGGTGTGGCTGCGGACCAACGCTTCATGCTCGCGGACAGTCTGTAGCGCTGTCGTCGCTTGTCCGGCCAGGATCGATAGCGTCTCACGGTCGCGCGGCGTGAAGGTGCCCGCCTTGTTCATCACTTCCAGCGCGCCCAGTCGGCCACCTGCGGCGTCGGTTAGCGGCACGCACAGCAGGTTCTTGGTCTTGAAACCGGATGCCTTGTCGATGGCCGGGTTCCAGCTCGGGTCGGCTTGCACATTGTCTACCTGGACGGGCTGACCTTCGCGGATCACTTGCCCCACGATACCAGTGTCCTCCGCGATGCGCAGCTCGCCGTTGGGCAACCCCAGCGCCGGACGGCCGACAAGCTCCTTGCGATCCTTGTCCCACAGGAAGATGCTGGCCCGCTCGCAACCGAGCAATGCGGCTGCTTGCCTGGCGATGTGCTCCAGCAGGGGCACGGTCTCGCGCTCCTGCGCAAGCTGGCGAGAGATCGCGACGAGGGCTTCGAGCCGTTTTTGGTTGTCGCAGGTCTCCGTCCAGGCAGCACTACGCTCCATTACCAGGCCCAGATAATGCCCGGCGGCGACGGCGTATTCCAGTTCCAGTTTTTCGAAGTCCTCGCGCGGCCGTGTCGCCAGCAATACGCGATTGGGTCGATCCGTGTAACTGAGGCACGCCGCCAGATACGCCGGCTGCTCGCGCTCGGGGCCAACGGCAACACCAGCCTCGCGATCGAGCACATCACTCAACAGCTGGGCCGGCAAGTTGCCGAATTTCTTGGCGCCGCGTCGCAAGAATTGCCAGCGCACTTGCCAGGCGGGAGTGGCCTCGACGATGGCCGCTCCATCGGCACGCAACGCCGAGCCGACTTCCTCCAGCATCAGGTCCGGCAGATTGTCGCTGCCCTGCTTGTTCAAGGCCAGCTCCAGCAGCCGTTGCAACAAGCGCAACCCCTGCGTGTCGGCCGATTCCGCATCAGTCTGCAGGAGTGGACAATCGGCCGCTCGCAACCAGTGTGTCGTGGCCATGAGAGAAGCCCATCGTGTCGGCGCTGGCACAGGATGCTATTATGATACGAATTGCTCGACCTGTCACGATTGCAGGCGTGCGCCAGTATCAGAATGGCCGGCAAGGTCCTGGTACCGTGACTCGGTGGATCCTTCCTCGGCCAGCCAATTTGCCCCATGTGGCCAAATGCGGCCAACCAACAGTCGCCGTAACTCGCGACAACGCGGTTCTTTACGATTGCGAAAACAGGGGCTCGGCCAAGTTGTGCGTGTACCACGCCCTGCGTTCAGCTGGGCTCGCATAGTGCACATTCCACATGGCGCCACCCCAAAACGCTACAATTCCCTCAGGTAGCAATCTCTCGCCGGAGTGGGTCGCATGCCGTTGCCGCAGGTTGTCATCGTGGGCCGGCCGAACGTGGGAAAGTCGTCCCTGTTCAACTGGCTGGCGGGACGTCGGATCGCCATTGTCGATCCGACGGCGGGAGTGACGCGCGACCGGCTCACTGCCCCCATCCAGGCCGGCGACCGTTTCTTCGAGTTGACCGATACCGGCGGCATCGGCATCGAGGACCAGGACAACCTTACCGAGCACATCGAAAGGCAAATCCAAGCGGCCCTCGATCGCGCCGATCTCGTGCTCTTCGTCGTCGATGCCCGCTCCGGCCTGGCGCCGCTCGACGAGGAGGTCGTCCGACGATTGCGCAGCGTGTCCGTGCCGGTCCTGTGCGTGGCCAACAAGTGTGACTCGGTGGAGATGGAGCCGCAGGCGCTCGAGTTTCATCGCTTCGGCCTGGAAAAGCTCATCCCGGTGAGCGCCCTGCAAAACCGCGGCAAAGCGGCCCTGCTCGACGAGATCCTCAAAAGATTGCCGAAAAGCGATGGCCAGCCGCAGCCCGAGGTTGAGCTCAAGCTTGCCATCGTCGGCCGGCGCAACACCGGCAAGAGCACGTTCATCAACAGCCTCGCCCAGGCGGAGCGCGTCATCGTCAGCGAGGTCGCCGGCACCACCCGCGACAGCATCGATGTCCGCATTGAGCAGGACGGCAAGACCATCGTCGCCATCGACACCGCAGGCGTCCGCAAGAAGAAGAGTGTCCGGTCCGACATCGAGTTCTACAGCGTGTCGCGTGCCGAACGCTCCATCCGTCGAGCTGACGTCGTGTTGCTCTTTCACGACTCGAAGAAGAGCATCAGCCAGGTGGACAAGCAACTCGCCGGTTACGTGCTGGAGAATCACAAGCCGGCCATCTTCGTCGTCAACAAGTGGGATCTGCTGAAGAAACAGCTCAAGACCGGCGAATTCGCCGACTATCTGCGCAAGGTTTTCCCGAGCCTCGATTACGTGCCGATCGCGTTCATCACGGCCAAGGACGGCAAGAACGTGCAAGCGGTGGTGAACCTCGCGCAGAACCTGCACAAGCAGGCCAGCGCTCGTGTTGGCACCGGCGATCTCAACCGCGTGGTGAAGCAGGCGCTCGCCAACCAGTCGCCGCCATTGCGGCAGAACCGTCAGCCGAAGGTGTTTTACACGACGCAGGTATCCGCCAACCCGCCGACCATCGTGCTCTTCACCAACGGCCCGAAGCTATTCGACCCACCGTACCTGCGCTACCTGGAAAAAACCTTCCGCGATCAGTTGCCCTTCCGCGAAGTGCCGATCAAGATGTACCTGCGCCATAAGGGACACACGGAAACGGCGGCGACGACTGCCGCCGCGAAACGGCCTCGCGCGAGAAAGAAGAAGGAGCCGGAACTCTGGAACGATTGACGTGGCGACAAGCTGCCAGCTTGTCAGCCTGGCAGGTGCGTCACGCCAACTGCGGGTATGAGCTCGCAAGCTGGCAGCTTGCGGCTACGAACTGAGGTTCGACAATGAAGAAGAAATGCATGACTAGGCTTGGCATTCTGCTAGCCTTCAGCGCCGGCCTGATTCCCGCCCTGGTCCGCGGCGGCGATTCTTCCTTCAAGACGCAGGATTACAATGGCAAGGTGATCCCGCTCGCGGTCGCTCTGGAGAAGTTCAAGACCAAGCTCGATCCGGATGCTGCCCCGCATGCGCTGGCGCTGGTCACCGAGGACGACAAGATCTATCCGCTCATCAAGGACGCCGGCTCGCGGATGTTCTTCAAGGACAAGATTTTGCTGAATCGGCCGATGCGGCTCACCGGGCGGTTCGTTCCCGGCTCGCAGCTCCTGCAGGTCGTCAACGTGCACAGCTATCGCAAGGGGCAGCTCCACGAGGTCTATTACTGGTGCGACATCTGCACGATCCGGGCTTCCGAGGGAGGCCCGTGCGGCTGCTGTGGAGCGCCGCTGGAGCTGCGCGAGGTTCCTGTGAAAAAATGAAGATCGTCGATCTGGATTGCAAATTGACCATTGACCATTGACAATTGCAAATCTTGAATTGAATTGGAAGAACGATGGCGCTACGAACGGTTCTCCATGACTGGCATGTCGCGCATGGGGCGCGGATGGTCGATTTCGCCGGCTGGGACATGCCGGTGCAGTACACCAGCATCGTCGAGGAACACACGGCCGTGCGCAGCGCCGCCGGCCTCTTCGACATCAGCCACATGGGCCGGCTCTCCTTCGGCGGCGACGGCGCCCTACCGCTCATCCAGCGCATCTTCACCAATAACGCCGCGACCATGAAGGACATGCAGGTCCGCTACGGCCTCGTCTGCAACGACCAGGGCGGCATCCGCGATGATGTCCTCGTCTATCGCTGGCCTTACGGCTGGGCCATGGTCGTCAATGCTTCCAACCGGGAAAAGATCGTCGCCTGGATCAACGAGTCGAAAGCCAGCTTCGACGTTCAGATGCAGGACCAGACGCTGGAAACCTGCATGGTCGCCGTGCAAGGGCCAAAGGCGATCGAACTGTGTCGTGGCATCACGGAGGCGGACGCTGGCGATCTCGGCTACTATTTCGCCACGCCGAGCCGGTATCGCGGGCAGCCGTGCGTCGTCAGCCGGACGGGTTACACCGGCGAGGATGGCCTGGAGATCATGGTTGGCAACACTCTCGGCGTCGCACTCTGGGAAGAGCTGATCGCCCGCGGCATCAAACCGTGCGGCCTGGGCGCCCGCGACACGCTGCGCCTCGAAGCCGCCATGCCGCTCTATGGCCACGAGCTCAGCGAGGAGATCGATCCATTCCAGGCGGGGCTGGCCTGGGCCGTGAAGCTCGACAAGGGAGAGTTCCGTGGCCGGGACGCCCTCCGCAAGCTGCGCGACGATCCGACTCGAAGACAGCGCGTCGGCCTGGCATTGCAAGGTAAGCGCATCGCCCGCGAAGGCGCAAAGGTGCTCGCCGACGGCAAGGAGATCGGCATCGTCTCGAGCGGCACCTTCGGGCCCACGCTCAACAAGAGCATCGCCATGGCCTACGTCGATCCGAATCATCGCGCCGTCGGCAGCGAATGCGTCATCGATATCCGCGGCAAGCAAGAAGCGGCCAAAGTCGTGGCGCTGCCGTTTTACAAGCGGGAATCGTGAGATACATAGGTTCTGCGAGACTGCAAGATGTCTGGTCCGGATAAATCTGTTGCCCCTGCAGGCTTTGTCGCCTTTGATGCCATGAAGCAAATCTCAGAAGGACAGACGAGCAACACTGTTCGATCGCTTCTTGGAGAACCCGCTCTCGTGCTGGACGAAGACGGCTTAAATCGGTCAGGCGACGCGCGTTGGGTATACGGGCATCATCGGCGCGGTAAGCTTATCCTAACGCGGCTACTTGTGACGATCCTGGAATTCAAGAATGAGCGCTTGATCGGTATCCAGAGGCTGGATTCTGGAAGGCCGCTAGACACGCCGATCTCGTCATTGTTTCCTGAACCAACGCACAAGACCCTTCCTGTGGTGCAGATGGACCTCGCCGGCTTGCTGGCAAGAATCGAGAACTTGAGAGTCGTTGGACGACCCCCAACTCCGATTTCCGATGATGAAATCAAGTTCGCCGAAAAGAACCTTGGAACGCACTTTCCATCGGGCTATCAACAGTACATCACGACGCTGGGCGAGGGAGTGCTGGGCGGAGCATTCGTGCGAATTTACCCTCCGCGCAAGGTCGTAGAGGAGCTGGCACAATGGCGCGAACGGATCGAAGAATACTGGTTCTGGAAAACCGAAGATGATGACTTCTCGAAGTCCAAGGCGCTCGAGTGTATTGTGTTGGGGGACACGCTACAAGGCGACGAAGTCATCTTCCATCCCTCGAATCCGGAACGCTTATTCGTATTGCCGCGACACGATGATGCTGCGTACTGGACCGACGGGTTCTTCGAAACGCTGGAATGGCTCTGTGCAAGCGGCGTGCTGACCGGCCCGTTCGAGGAGCGCGACTTTGAGCCTATCCAAGACTCCGATGAGTTGACCTGAGCAAGTATGCGGATGTCTTACTGAGCGGCGATGGATGTGTCGCCTTCACACATAGACGACTTGCACGCGCGTGCCGGCAATGCCTGGTCTGCCGCACACACTCCTGGCTTGGCCACGATCCTTTCCGGATGAGTTTGGCCTCTTGCCTCGACCGATACAATGTCCTCGCATGCTGTGATCGTCCCCGAGGCTTACGGGCCCCTCCGTGAATTTCATCGATCTGGAGAATATCAGCCGCTGGTATGGCAAGCATCAGGCGTTGCGCGACGTGACGTTACGGTTGGAGCATGGCCGCATCGGCTTGCTGGGACCGAACGGGGCAGGAAAATCGACGCTGCTCAAGATCCTGCTGGGCCTGCTGCCGCCGTCGTCCGGCGTTGGCCGGGTGCTGGGGCACGATGTCCATCGTGATGGCACCGAGTTGCGCCGCGTCATCGGTTACATGCCGGAAGCGGATGCTCTGGTTCCGGGCCTGGCCGGGGCAAGCTACGTTGCCCTTGCGGGCCAGCTCTACGGCATGCCGCGCAAGCAAGCCCTTCGCCGGGCTCATGAAGTCCTCACCTATCTTGACCTGGAAGATGCCCGCTATCGCAAGCTGGAAGAGTACTCCACCGGCATGAAGCAGCGCCTCAAGCTGGCCCAGGCGCTGGTGCACGATCCGCCGGTGCTGTTGCTCGACGAGCCGACGAGCGGCATGGACCCGGCTGGCCGCGAGGGCATGCTGAATCTTCTTCTGAGTCTGGGGCGCGACCACGGCAAGGCGATCCTCCTGTCGACGCATCTTCTGGGGGACATCGAAAAGGTTTGCGAGGGCGTGGTGATCCTGCATGAGGGTCGGGTGCTCTGCCATGGCAAGGTGGCCGAGCTTTGCCAGCGCCGGCAGGATCGCTTTCGCTTGCAGATTCAGGGCCCGCCCGGGCCGTTTCTCGAAGACCTGCGTCTTGAAGGCGTGCGCGTGGTCCACGACAATGGCAGGGGCGATCTGCGCGTCGCCGTGCCCGATGGCTGGGTTACGCGGGCGTTCTTCGTCCTGGCGGATAACCACGGCGTGCTCATTCGCGGTTTGCAGAGCGATGACGAGGATCTCGAAGAGCTGTTTCATCGAGTTGTCGGTGAGAAAGCCGGGTAGCGATTCAAGCAGTTTACGATTGACAAATGCCAAAAGGCAAACTGGCGGAGTGGGTATGAGACGAGGAATTGCGTTCGCTTGTGCGTTGATCGTGGTGCTGGGGACGGGGGCCTTCGCGCTCGGGCAGGACAAGGCAGGTTTTTCGGTTCGCGAGCACTATATTCGCCAGGACCACAAGATCGCGATGCGTGACGGCACGCGGCTGTACACCGTGGTCTATTCGCCGCGCAATCGCTCGCACCGCTATCCAATCCTGATGATGCGCACACCTTACGGGGTCGGGCCATATGATCAGGGCAGCTATCGCGACAAGCTCGGGCCAAACGCGCACTTCGCCAGAGAGGGCTACATCTTCGTCTACCAGGATGTCCGCGGCCGTTACATGTCCGAAGGTGAGTTCGAGAACATGCGGCCGCATCGCACCAGGCGCACCAGTGGCAACGACATTGACGAGAGCACCGACACCTACGATTCCATCGACTGGCTGGTCCGCCATGTCGGCAACAACAATGGCAGGGTAGGGCTGTGGGGCATCTCTTACCCTGGCTTTTATGCATCGGCCGGCATGATCAACGCGCATCCGGCCCTGAAGGCCGTCTCGCCGCAGGCCCCGATCGCCGACTGGTATTTCGACGACTTCTTTCATCACGGGGCATTCTTCCTGCCGCACGCGTTCAACTTCTTCGCGTCGTTCGGCCAGCCACGGCCGGAGCCGACCACCAAGGGCAACCCCGGCTTCAAGCACGGCACGCCGGACGGCTACCAGTTCTTCCTCGACATGGGCTCGCTCAAGAACGTCAAGGAACGCTTCTACAAGAATCGCGTCGCCTTCTGGAACGAGTTTGTCGCGCATCCGACCTACGACAAGTTCTGGAAGGAACGCAACATCCTGCCGCATCTCAACAACGTCGCCCCGGCGGTGATGACCGTCGGCGGCTGGTTCGATGCCGAGGACCTGTACGGCCCGCTCAAGACCTATCAAGCCATCGAAAAGCAGAATCCCGGTATCCACAACATGCTCGTCATGGGGCCGTGGGCACACGGCGGCTGGGCCCGCGGCGACGGCAGCCGGCTGGGAAACATTCACTTCGGCGCCAGCACCTCGGAGTTTTTCCAGAAAAACATCGAGCTGCCGTTCTTCAACCATCATCTCAAGGGCGGCGACGCGCCCGAACTGCCCGAGGCGTACGTCTTCCAGACGGGCGTCAATCGCTGGCGGAAGTTCGACACCTGGCCGCCCTGCAATCTCCACAAGGGCACGCTGTATGTCCGCGCCAGGAACACCCTGTCATTCCATCCGCCGGAGGACGAACAAGGTTACGACGAGTATCCGAGCGACCCGCGCCGGCCTGTCCCCTTCACGGATCTGACCACGATTGGCATGCATTACGACTACATGACCGACGACCAGCGCTTCGCTTCGCGCCGCCCGGATGTGGTTGTCTATCAGACGCCGGTCTTGAAGAAGGATGTCACGCTGGCCGGGCCGCTTCGAGCCAACCTGTTCGTCTCGACCTCCGGGACGGATTCCGACTGGATCGTGAAGGTGATCGACGTGTTTCCGGGCGAGACCGCGGATCCGCCGGGCGCGGCGCCGACGCGGCGGCTGGGCGGCTATCAGATGCACGTCCGCAGCGAGGTCTTCCGCGGTCGGTATCGGAACAGCTACAGCAAGCCGGAACCCTTTGTCGCCGACCAGCCGACCAAGGTTTCCTTCGAGTTGCAAGACGTGCTGCACACCTTCAAGAAGGGCCACCGCATCCTCGTGCAGATCCACAGCACCTGGTTCCCGCTCGTGGACCGCAACCCGCAGAAATACGTTCCCAACATCTTTCTCGCCGAGGAATCGGACTTCATCCGCGCCACGCAGCGCGTCTATCGAAGCCAGCGCTACCCGACATCACTGGAAGTGAGCATCTTGCCGGAGCGCGACGAACCGTGACGCGCGGCGTGTCGAGGCATCCCGTCACTTGTCCCAGTCGCGGAACTGCGCCCGGAGTTCCTCCGTGGACACGATGATCTTCGGGATCGGATAGAACGATTCGACCAGGCGGACGAGGTCGGTGCGCGCGGTACGGACGCGCTGCACTTCCATGACGAGACGGCGGAGCCACACGGGCACATCCAGGCCGGCGCCGACGGGATTGTCGATGAACGGTTGCAGTTCTCCCTCGAGTGGTGTCTGTGTCGCGCCCTTGCGGGCCTCATCCATCGCCGGTTCCACGCCCGAGACGAGGCGGTCGATCAGCAGCGGCTTGGTGAAGCGCTCCTTTAGGCGATCCGCAAGGGTACGCAGCACCATACCATGTTCCTTTTCCAGGCGGCGCAGCTCACCGATGTGTTCGTCGGCCAACTCACGCGTCAAGCCTTGCACCTGCTCGCGCCACAGGTCGGCCGCGCGGCGTTGCCGGCGGGCCAGCACCTCGTGCACGAGTATCAGCGGCCGCAACTGCCAGGCGTTGCGTTCGTAGCTGAGCTTCAGACGCAGGAAGTCCAGAAGCTGGTGCAAGTTCTCGCCAAAATCCGATTGCGTCGTCGTGGCATTGAAGTCGCGATACTCCTCGTAGTTCTCGACGAGCGCCTGCAGGATGATATCCAGAGAGTTCTCGGCGTCTTCCTGCGCGATCCTGTGCTGCTCCAGGTCGTCCATGAGCTTGAGCGTGTGCAGCGGGTCAGGGTTCTCACGCAAATAGTTGAGGTATTGCTTGACGCCCTGATGCAGGATGCCGCGCAGGTTTCCCAGGGCGAGGAAGCGCGGCTGGAAGAGATCGTGTCCGTATTTCCTGATGAAGCTGCGCAGCCGATCCCAGGCTTCCGCCGAGTTGACCTGTTCAAGCACGCTCAGCCGTAGTGTCTTGCTATGCTGAATCCACAGGGCGAGAAACGGCTCGGTGACCGTCTCCAGCAGCGTGGCGATGTTCTCGGCATCGCTCTTGTCCCTGTCTTTCTTTTTCTTCTTGCTGGCGACAGCACCGTCCGTCAGCACCGAGTCGAGAAACGCTTCCACGGTGGCGCGGCAGGCTGCCTGGAAGAGATGATCGAATTCGGTGATGCGCGGCCCCTGGAGTTGCTGGCTCTCCTCCATCTGCTGCGCGCTGCGGACCAGTTCGTAGGTCTCGCGGATCAGGCCGATGCGCGGCAAGTTCATCACCAGACCGCGCAGGATGATCTGTGCCAGGCTGGCTTGCAGGATCTGTCGGGGATGCCCCCCGGCCGCCAAAGGCGTGTACAGCAGCGGCTCGGAACGGAACGCCTCGATGAACGCCGGCAACGCCGCACGCGCCCGCGCGCCGTCACCCTTGGTCAATGCCTGCTCCAGTTCGAGGATCGCCGGCTCCCAGGCGGGGCGCTGCTCGGTCGCTGCGCTCGCTTCACCCAGGATTGCTTGCATGGCCCCGATGGCGAGGGTCGTGTCCATGCAAGCGCCGATGATCACGGTCAGCAGTCGCTCCTTCAAGAGCCGTCGGCGGTCGAACTCGACGACCGATTCATATGAACCGGACGGCTTCGGTACCTCGTGCTCATGTATCTTGTCCAGCAGCAAGAGCAGTTGCTGTTGATTGATCTTCGCGCGATCGCGCCATTCCTGAACCTTGTCGATGGCAAGCCCGGCGGGCAGGACGGCGGCGGGGCCGGCCAGGTGCCGGGCGGTGCGCGTCGCCAGATTCCAGAGCCGGGCGACGGTCGCCAGGAAACGCAGGCGCGTCTCCAGCTCCTCGCCGATCGCGGTCAGGTCGAAGTCCTTCTGCGGCATGAAGTCGAGGACCTCGGCCTCCACGTCGTCGTCGGTGCTGTCCTCGTAAGTGACGTCCTCGTAGGCGGCCTCGTACGGATTGTCTTCTTCCTGCTCCTGTTGCCGGCCGCTGTCATCCGGGCCGATGGCGCCGACATCGAATGTTTCCGGCCGCGGAACATGCCAGAAATCCTCGGCGTTGGCTTCGAGGTAATCCAGAAACTTCGCGACCATTTCCAGACCGGCGCCGGCATCGGCGGCGTCGCTGGCGGTCGCCTGGTCCGGCGGCCCGCACACGCCCAGCATCCAGCGCAGCGCCAGCGAATGAAACGAATGATCCGCTTCTTCGAGCGACACGGTTGCGGCCTGGCCCACCCAGGTGACGAGCAGCGCCATGGCCGCCCGGTAATCCTCCTTGTGCAGGAGCGCATCGACGACGAGCGCGAACGACTTCGGCGACGTGAAGCTCTCCAGGTGCTCGCGCCAGAAAGCGAGATCCGAGCTGGCGGCGCCGCGCTCGCGCCAGCGGCCCAGCGCGCGGGCGACGTGTTCCGCCGAGGTCGTGGCCTCGCCGCCATGCACGCGCGGTACGCCGCTAACTTCATGCGTCGCGAACCGGTCCCACCAGTCGGCGAGCCGCTTCATCTGCTCCAGGCAATGGGCTTCGCCCTTGAAGTTCCCCTTGGCCGCCCCGTTGCTGAGCACCTGGAAATAAAGGCTGAAAAGCTGCGACATCACGGCGAGCAGCTCATCGATGCGATGATCGTGGACGCTGTCTTCCAGGGCGGCGAAACGCAGGTACTGCCCCTGGAAGCCGAGGATGTTCCAGGGGTCGACGACGGCGCCGCATTCAATGCCGCGGCGCAGATGTTCCTCGACCTCCGGCAGCAGCGCCGCCGCCTCGGCAAACGCGCCGCGCTCCACGTGCAGCCTTCCCAGGGCCAGCCGCAGGTGCATCTCCGCCAGCAGGCGAATCGACGCCACCGAAATGGTACGCGCCTGCCGCCGGCTCACATCGGGGTAACCCATCTCGGCCAGCAGCAGCGCCAGCTGTTTCTGCTGGAGCTGAAAGGCCCGCTGCTTCGCCAGGTAATTGTTCATGTATTGCCGGGCCGCGCCGAACGGCTGACGAGTGAGCTTCGCCTCCTGCCGCAGCCGGGCGGCATGCGTCTCCGGCAAGCGCTTGATCAGGCCGTTGTAAAACTCCTCGCGATACTTGGCGATGCGCGGCACCAGGCTCGACAGCGTCACCGACGAATCGTGCGTCTCCGGCCCGGAGCCGGACACCCCCGTCGCCATCAGGATCGTCCCCGCCAGCACGCTCGCCGATTCAATGAACGCCTCGTCGGCGTCGATTTCGCCGCGCCCCTCGCCGGCCCGTTCCAGCAGGCCGTCGAGGATGAACTGGCGAGCAACATAGCGTCGATAGCGACCCTGGTTGTCGATGAGATGCGGGTCCCACTCGCCGAACACGTAGTTGGGCCGCTTGTCCGCCGGGTGGCCGAAATCGTAGCCGCGCGGATCCAGCGCCAGCTCGTCGAGCTGCTCCACGCTGAAGCAAGCTTCGTGCAGCAGATTCTGGTCCGTGTCCCCGAGGATTTCCAGAGCCTTCTCCACGAGCCGCTGATAGCGCCCCCAGGCGGCGCCGGCCCCCTTGATGAACAGCGGTATCGGCCGCAGACGCTCGTGCTCGTACGGTTCCCCCAGCGGCCGGCTCTCCAGCGTGGCGATGGGGCGATGCCCGACGTAGTCGTTCAGCCGCCGCAGCGCCCCCACGATGATGCGCTCGTCCTCATGCCATGGCCCGCGCTGGCCCAGCACCGCCTCGAAGACGCGGGCCAGGAAGAACGGCTGCATGAGGTCGTTGTCGCTCTGGTGAAACAGCAGATCGGCATGGTGGCGGCGATACGCCGGCAGGACCCCCTCGAAGACCAGTCGCAGCACGCCCTCCACCTGCTCCGTGTCGCGGAAAGCGCTGCTCTGACCCTCGCGCAGCACCACCAGCTCGGCCTGCAGCAGGTCGCGCAGCGCCTTCCACGGCTCGAACAGCCCGCGCTCGTGCAACGCCGACATGGCGTCGCTGAGCTGCTTCTGAAATCGCGCGTCGGCCCGGCCCTCCGAAAAATTGAGGTACCCCAGCAACGCCGGCAACGCCACCACCTTCTCCAACGCCGCTCGATGCTCG
Source organism: Planctomycetota bacterium (assembly GCA_016873095.1). Classification (GTDB taxonomy): domain Bacteria; phylum Planctomycetota; class Planctomycetia; order Gemmatales; family Gemmataceae; genus VGYC01. Next base: position 38,367 of record VGYC01000023.1, read on the forward strand.
TCCAACTCCCACTCCTCGCTGCCAGCGTTTCGCTTCCGGTGCCCCGCTCAATCCCCTGATTATAGCTTGATTGGACAGCGAGAAACGACATTCCTGCCCCGGGCCCGGCAGCAAATCCAGCGCTGCGCCGCGGCTTATCCAGGCCTTGCAACTTAAGTATCAACCAAGAAAGATGTTACGCCGCGGACCTCGCGCAGCCGCCGGGCCCGGCCTCCGGCCCACAGCCGGATCGACGGCCGGGGAAGGACGCCATGCGTCCAGAACATTCGTCCAGGATTCGTCCAGATAACGACATACACCCCCTCGGCGCATCCCGACCTGGACGAATCGAGAGGGTCGAAAAATGGGGACACGACGCTGCGTCCGATGCCCCACCCGATCAAACTAGCTTGACCAGAAAATGCTTGCGAACCTCGCCAGGGTGTGGTTAACTAGCCGAATAGCGATCACCCGGAAACCACCCCCATGGCCGATTCCACTCGCCTGGTTGATCTTTTCATCCGCTGGCAGCAGCTACGCGAGCAGGGACAAGGCGTCACGCCCGAGGAACTGTGCCGCGACTGTCCGGAACTGGCCGAAGAGCTGAAGAAGCATGTCGACGCGATGGGTTCCTTGAACTCATTCGAGGGTGGGCAAATCACCAGGTCACTTGTTTCGCAACAAGAGCAGCAAGTGACCGTCTACCCTTTTCAGCCGCAATCCGATGTTCCCCTCATCAGTCGCTACCGGATCGAGAGCATTCTGGGCAAAGGGGCTTCGGCATCGTCTACTTGGCCCATGACGAGGAACTGAAACGGCGGGTCGCCATCAAGGTTCCGCGGACCCATCGTTATCGCGGCCCCAAGGATGCCGAGGCGTATCTGGTGGAGGCCCAGGTTCTCGCCGGGGTGGATCACCCGCATATCGTGCCGGTCTACGACGTCGGCCGTTCGGACGATGGCCAGCCCTATGTCGTGTCCAAGTTCATCGAAGGTTGCAGCCTTGCCGACCGCATCAAGAAATCTCGCCTGGTGGTGCGGGAAGCGGTGGCGCTGGTGGCGAAGATGGCCGACGCCTTGCAATACGCCCATCAGCATCGCCTCGTCCACCGGGATGTCAAGCCGGGCAACATTCTCATCGACACCAGCAACAAGCCGTTCCTTGTCGATTTTGGCCTGGCCTTGAAGGAGGAAGATTTCGGCAAGGGCGGCGGGATCATGGGCACCCCCGCCTACATGAGCCCTGAACAGGCCAGCGGCGAAGGACATCTTGTCGATGGCCGCTCGGACATCTTCAGCTTGGGCGTGGTCCTGTACGAATTGCTGGTCGGTCGGCGTCCGTTTGAAGCTGACCCTGCTGACATCTTGCTGTCCCATGTTGCCACGCTGGATCCCCGTCCGCCTCGACAGATCGACCCCGCCATTCCCAGGGAACTGGAACGCATCACCCTCAAGGCCCTGGCGAAGAAAGCGACCGATCGTTTTGCCACGGCCCTGGATTTCGCCGACGACCTCAACCACTGGCTGCAACCGAAAGCGACAGCGGAAAAAACGCCAGCGCCGCTCAAGATCATTCCCAAGGGATTGCGCTCGTTCGATGCCGGCGATGCCGACTTTTTCCTGGAATTGCTGCCCGGTCCACGTGATCGGAACGGACTGCCCGATACGCTGCGCTTCTGGAAGTACCGCCTGGAGGAAACAGTTGCCGAGCAGACGTTCCGGGTCGGCGTCATGTACGGACCATCCGGTTGCGGCAAATCGTCGTTCGTCAAGGCGGGGTTGCTGCCTCGACTTGCGAACTCGGTGCGGGTCGTGTACATCGAGTCCACGCCAGATGATACCGAAGCCCGTTTGCTGAAGGGCATCCTGAAAGCATGTCCCGAATTGTCCAATGACCTTTCCTTGCGTGAAGCCGTGGCCCATCTACGGCGGCAGGAGCGGCCACGGCACAAGCTCGTCCTCGTTCTCGACCAGTTCGAGCAATGGCTACACGGCAAGCAGGACCGGGAGAACGCAGACCTCGTGCAGGCCTTACGCCAATGCGATGGCGAACGGGTTCAGGCCATTGTCATGGTGCGCGATGATTTCTGGCTGGCCGTCAGCCGCTTCATGAAGAACCTGGAGATTCGTGTTCTTGAAGGTCAAAACTCGGCCCTGGTCGACCTCTTCGATCCCCGTCACGCCCGGAAAGTCCTGACTGCCTTCGGTCAAGCCTACGGCACCTTGCCGGAAAATCACGCGCCCGCCAAGGAGCAAGAAGCGTTTGTCGATCAAGCCGTCTCCAGTCTGTTCCCAGGAAGGCAAGATTATCTGCGTCCGCCTGGCCCTGTTTGCCGAGATGGTGAAGGGCAAGCCGTGGTCCCCGGGCACGCTCAAGGACGTTGGCGGCACGGAAGGCGTCGGCGTCACCTTTCTTGAGGAGACGTTCACCGCCACGACCGCCCCGCCGCAACATCGCCTTCACCAGAAAGCGGCCCAGGCGGTGCTGAAAGCCTTCTTGCCCGAAGCGGGTAGCGACATCAAGGGGCACATGCGCTCAGTCGAAGACCTCCGCGCCGCGAGTCGTTACGCGCATCGCCCGCGCGACTTCGAGGACCTCCGCCGCATCCTCGACAGCGAGCTTCGCTTGATCACGCCGACCGATCCGGAAGGAGCGGATGACCGTGGCGACAAGCAGCCTGCTTGTCAGCCCGACGAGCCCACAAGCAAGGCTGCTTGTGGCTACGAAAAAAACGACAGATACTACCAGCTTACCCACGATTACCTCGTCCCTTCACTTCGCGACTGGCTGACGCGCAAGCAGAAGGAGACGCGGCGCGGCCGGGCCGAGTTGCTGCTGGCCGACCGGGCAGTGGTGTGGAAGGCTCGCCCGGAGAATCGGCAGTTGCCGTCGCTGCTTCAGTGGCTGCAGATTCGCTGGTGGACGCAGAAGAAGAACTGGACGCCGCAGCAGCAGAAGATGATGGGCCAGGCGAGCCGGTATCATGCCGTGCGAACCGCGATCACGGCCGTGCTGCTGGCCGTGGCGACGTTTACCGGCCTGACGATTCGGGATCAAGTTGTCGAGCAGCAGAAAGCAACCCTGGCCAAGGGCCTTGTCGATGCCCTTGTCAATGCAGACATGGCCCAGGTGCGAGCCATCGTGGACCAGATGGCCGATTACCGGCAATGGACCGATCAACACTTGCGTGACGAGAACGGCAAGGCCGCAGACAAGTCTCGTCAGCAACTGCACACCAGTCTGGCCCTGTTGCCGGTGGACCCCGCGCAGGTCGATTACCTGTACGGCCGGCTGCTCGATGCCGAACCGCAGCACGTGGCGGTGATTCGTGACTTCCTGGCGCCCCACAAGGATGAACTGTTGCCGAAGCTGTGGGTCGTGGTGGCAACACCCGCCAGGGGAAAGGAAGCGCAACGGCTGCGGGCCGCGGCTGCGCTGGCCAAGTACGATCCTGCCAACGCCAAGTGGGCCAAGGTTGCGTCCCTGGTGGTCAACGACCTCGTTCTGGAGAATCCGGTCTACCTGGGCCAGTGGAGCGAGGCGTATCGCCCTGTCCGGCAGGCGTTGCTGGCTCCGCTGTCTGTTTATTTCAAGGATCGCAGCCCGGAAAAAGCCGCCGAGCGCACGCTGGCGACCAACCTGCTGGCCGAATACGCCGCCGACAATTCACAGGTGCTCACCGATCTGCTGCTGGAGGCCGACGAAAGGCAGTATGCCCGCTTGTTTCCGCTGCTGGCGGGACGCGATGTGGATTGCCTTCCCTGGCTGGCCGAGGAGATCGCCAAAAAAGCAAGAGTGGCGGCGATCAGGGACAAGATGGTGTTCGAGACACAGGGAATGATTGCCGACGATGATGCGAAGGTCAAGCCGTTGCAGGGCTCGGCGATGCCCGCCAAACGCTACGAGGTTCGCTTGCAAGGCGGCAAGAACTATGAGTTGACGATGGACAGCAAGGAACTGGACTCATTTCTGCTGCTGCAAGACAAGGCGGGCAACGAGCTGGCTTGGAATGATGATGGCGGCGGCCAACTGAATTCGCTCTTGCTCTACACTCCACGGCGCGAAAAAGGGGACGCGACTTGACGCGACTCGTTTTAAAAAATCGCCAGCGATCAAACGGTCAGCGATCTGCACGCACGGAATCGCGATTCCGTGCTACATCAAGGTTGCCCCATTTCGTTGTGCGAAATGTCCGGCCGCCTGCCAAGCCGCTCGGCGTGAGTGTCGAACGCGCGTGTGGGGATATCTTTTTGAGGATTCTTGTTGACCTGCCCGAAATCGCTGTCAACAATGGCGCCAGGAGTCGCCGTTATGGTTGCCCGTCGTCCCGAATCTGAGCATCCGCTGAATGGCATGAGCCCGTCCTCCTTCTCGCATCGTGCCACACCGTTCATGCTGCCTGGGCACGAAGAAGAGCCGACGACGTCACCGACAAATGCCGACATTGCGGGGTCAACCGCGGAACCGGCGCTCGAAGCGCCGCTTCCACCGTTTGGCAGATTCGAGTTGCTGGCCAGAGTGGCGCAAGGCGGCATGGGGATCGTCTACAGAGCACGTGATACTGGTCTCAATCGAATCGTTGCCCTGAAGGTCATGCGCTCGGGAGATCTAGCCGGCCCCGACGAGATCCTCCGCTTCCAGCGCGAGGCACAAGCGGGCGGCACGGTGTTTCACCCCAACATCGTGCCGATCTTCGAAGTGGGCCAGCATTCCGGCCAGCCGTACTTCACCATGCCTTTTGTCGCGGGCGGGTCCCTTCGAAATCACCTGGCTCGACTGGGCAATGACCCAACCACCTCTGTCGCCCTGATGATCAAGATCGCCCGAGGTGTTCAGCACGCCCACGATCAAGGAATTCTCCACCGCGATCTCAAGCCGAGCAACATCTTGCTAGGCGACAATGGCGAGCCGCTCGTCGCGGACTTCGGGCTAGCCAAGCTGGCCGATAGCAGCCTCGATCTCACCCAGCCCGGTCAGCAACTTGGCACCCCGGCCTACATGGCGCCCGAACAGGTAGCCGGCCAAGTTGACCGTATCAGCAGCCGCACCGATGTCTGGGCTTTGGGGGTCATCCTCTATGAAATGCTGACGGGCAAGCTGCCCTTTTGCGGTGGAACGAAGGAAGAGGTTTTTCGTGCGGTCCTGCGCGACGAACCTCCCGCGCTTCGGTCGCTCGTCCGGACACTGGACCGGTCGCTGGAAACGATTGTGCTCAAGTGTTTGGAGAAGGAGCCGAAAGTCTGCTGCAAGTCCGCGGGAGAACTGGCAGATGACTTGCAGCAGTGGCTGGCAGGCAAACGCATTCGCCCCACAGGCCTTTTCAAGACCCTGCGGCGCACGTGCCGGCGCCATCCAGTCTTGAGTCGCAGCCTTGTCCTTGCCGGCGTCACCGCCATCTTTCTGCTTGCCCTGCTGCCTTGGGTTTTCCGGCCCGATCCCATGAAGGTGACTGCGGACAGGTTGGCCAGCGGTGAAGCGGTCACTTTCATCGGCGAAAACGGTCGCCCGCTGGCTTACCGGTTCAGTACCGGAGAGGACTCGGGGCGGGTATCCCTTAGTCACGATAATCATTTCTCGGTCGACTCCTGGAAGCTTTCTCTCGTGGAACTGGTGCAGAACCCCTGTCGCAGCTTCTTTTTCCAGGTCACGATGCGCCACGATCAGAGCGACTACAATGCCCGGGTTGGTTTGTACCTGTTTCACCAACAGCAGGATGGCGCCCGGGGTCGCCTCGACTTCCTTTACCAGTTTACATTCAACGATTTGAAAGATCCGGCGGACCTTATCAAGATGAACAATCCGAAGTTTCAAGGAAAAGGAACCCACGCAACACTTCAGCCATTGTTTCATCTGGATGCGCCGGGCGATCCCGAGGTCTACTTGCCGGCACTCACCTCCAGCCAGCATCCTCTGGCTCCAGGGAAATGGCGAACCTTGAAGGTGGAAGTCACTCCCCAGAAGGTCCGGGGATTCTGGGACGGACAATCCATCGGAGAATTGGAATGGGAAAGAATTGAAAGCGAGACGACTCGATTGAATCCTGCGATCACCAAGCTCGGCGCCCAGAGTTTCATGGATCCACGCAAGGGATCCGGCCTGGGCTTGCTGGTCCAGCGAGGTGCCGCGTCTTTCAAGAATGTCGTCGTGCAACCACTGGACTGAACGCAATCGCCCAGCGACTGCCTGAATAGAAGAGTCCCTTCAACCGAAAGGAAGGAGCGGCATGCCAAGGAAGCCGAACAAGCCAAACCGGCCTGAGATTGTCATTCATCATCCGGATCCGAAAAAGACGCCTAAGCTAGAGGGGCCATTCATCGTCGCTCAGGGATTCGCGAAGGGACTGCATAGCTTGAACTTTTCGGCTACCTGTGTCGCAAGGACAAGTCACGGGTTCTTCTTGGCAAGCCGTTTCCTTCATGCTGCAGTCACTGCCTGTGGGGAATTCCCTTCACGGACGTGGAGCCTGGTAAATATGACTTGGTCATCTTTGAGCCGACAACTCAGACACACGAGCTTGCGACATTTGAGGTGACAGCTCATGGGGAATATGGCATCACCATAAGTTGGCCGACCGACGGCGCGACCGGCTGCAGGGCGACCTTCCAACCTTACGGGACCGCCAACGCGGAAGAGGCGCCATTGCAGGCTACTATGACCCGGACCGCCAACCCCGCCGACAACAAGAAGTTCACTGGGACATTTAGCCAGCAACCACTGGCCACGAATCCGGGCTGGGCCGTTTCCTTCCCCGGCCTCGAAGTGGGCACCTACACGTTAAGAGTCTGGGGTCAAGTGACCTTAGAAAACCAAGCAAAGACAGTCGCCAACATTCAAATCATGAACTGCCCCTGAAACGCGTGCGGGAAAAGGATACGCGACTGGAATGCAACTCGAAAAACAAATCGCCGGCGATGAACCGTCAACGATCTTGCACGCACGCAATCGCAATTCCGTGCTACATCAGCCGCGCGGCGATCGGTAGCTATCCCGCCGTGGCCCAGACTTGCACGACCAGCGGGAAGCCGAACAGCGTCGTCTCATCATCGGCCAGCATCATCAGCTCGCCGGCGATGCGCTCCACATCCGACTGCGACGCCAGCCCTTCGCGCACCAGTTCGGGAGCAAATTCCTGGAAGGTCATGCCGAGCAGGCGCTTCTGTTCGCCGCGGAGGGCGAGCGTGAAGTTCGTGCCGACCTCGGGGCGTGCCAGCCCGGCTTGCCGGAACAGCCGGTGCAGCGAGGCGCCGAGCCGAAAATGTTCGTGGCGGCGTTCGCCCAGCGCGTCGTTCAGTTCGAAGAAGCGACGCATCGCTTCGGCCGGCGGGTCGCACAGCCAGCAGCCGAGATCCATTTCCTCGCAGACGACCGTGCCGCCGGGCCGCACCAGCCGCCCCATGGCCGACAGCGCCTTGCCCGGATCGGTGAGATGCATCAGCACCAGCCGGCAATAGGCGACGTCGAACGAGCCTTCGGCCAGCCGTGGCGAGTAGGCATCGGCGACCTGGAATTCGATGTTCCGCAGTCCGCGCGCGTGCGCCTGCCGGCTCGCCTGTTCGATCTGAGCCGTGCTGTTGTCGATGGCGACCACCGTACCGGTCGGCCGCACCTGCTCCGCCACCCAGCAGGCGATGTTGCCGCTGCCGCAGCCGATCTCGGCGACGCGCAGGCCGTCGCGCAGACCGATGCGCCGGAACAGCGCCTCCGTGCCGGGCCCGTAAACCTGGTGGAGCAACCGCAGACGCTCGACGTCCTTGCCGCCGGTCGCCAGGATGTAGTGCTCGCTGTGTTGGGTCATCGTCATTGGACCTGCCGGGTGCCGGGGTGGACGGTGAATGCCAGCGCGGAACAGCTTACGAACATGACGTGCCGATTCAATCATCGGCTGGCGCTGACCGCAGGCGAACTTAACCCAGGCTGCCGCGCTTGCCCATCGCGCCGGGCCTGCGCCGGCGCCAACGAGTTATTGCCACGAATGCTCAAAGATGCTTAAATCGGCCGCCGGCAAGTGCTCAGCCTACCGATCCCAGAAAGGTACAGTACCGCGAAAGGTATTATCATGGAACTGACAGCACGCAAGGGTGAGGACATCTTCGCGCCGGCTGGCGCCTTCCGCCGGATGCGTCAGCGCCTGCGGCAGCATCGGGCCAACCTTGGCGACCTCTCGGCCGTGGTCTTCGCTTGCTGGGATCCGCGCATCCGCAAGTTGCCGTTCGTCATCTACGACCGCTATATCTTCCCCGCCGGGCCGCGCAGCATCGCCGGCACGCTTCACGATGCTGGCATCACCAGTACCCGCTGCGTCTATCAGCTCTGGAACCCGCGTTTCCGCCCCAGCCGGGCCCGACTCGACGGCCGGATTCCCGACATGCTGTTGCTGTCCGCCATGGGACACAGTTCCTCGCAGGCCTACGCCATGATTGCCGATGCCTGGCAGCTTGGCGAGCAACGACCGTTGATTCTCGTGGGCGGACCGAAGGCCATCTATCAGCCCTACGATTACTGGCCGGTGCCGACGCCGCACGGCAACGTGGGACCGGACGCTGTCATCACCGGCGAGGCCTACGTCCTGGTCGATCTGCTCAACGTGCTCGCCGAGCATCGCCGCCCCGGCGAGCCGATCCGGGCGGCCTTCGAGCGGGCGCGTCACGCCGGCGCCCTGGACGACGTCCCGGGACTCGTCTACCTGGCGCCGGACGCCACCATCCAGGAGCCGCGGCTCATCGACACCGGCCTGCAGCGGCTCGTGCAATCGTTCGACGAATTCCCGGACGAGGCCGTCAACCTGTGCTTGCTGGAGCCGCCGCATCGCGGCACCGGCCTGTCGGCGGCGCCCATCCCGGCCCGCAGTGTCGGCCGACACGTGCGCATCGCCTCCATTCAGCTCACGCAGGGTTGCAAGTTCTCGTGCTCCTATTGCCCGATCCCGGCCGTCAACCAGAAAACCTGGCGCTTTCGCCGTCCCGAAGGCGTCGTCGCGCAGATGCGCGATCTCTACGACAGGTTTCATATCCGCTACATGATCGGCACCGACGACAATTTCATGAACAAGCGGCAGACGGCCGAGGAGATGCTCGAGGCGCTGGCCCGGGCAACGACGTCCAAGGGCCGCGCGCTGGGCCAGCGCATCCGCTGGGCCACGGAGGCCACGCAGTTCGACACCTACAAGAACCAGGACCTGCTGCCGCTGGCCCGTCGCGCCGGCCTGAACGCCATCTGGTTCGGCATCGAGGACCTGACCGCAGAGCTGATCAACAAGGGGCAAAAGCCGGAGAAGACGCTGGAGCTGTTTCGGCTGATGCATGCCAACAACATCGCGCCCATGGCAATGATCATGTACCACGACGGGCAGCCCTTCGACTCGCCGAATTCGCTGTACGGGCTGTCGAACCAGGTCAAGTTTCTCCGCGACGCAGGAGCCATCTCGCTGCAATGCACGGTGCACTCTCCCGGCGTCGGCACCAAGGAATGGGAAAACACCTTCGCGAATCCCGGCGTGCTGGCCGAGGTCGGCGGCCTCAAGATCGGCGACCGGCACCACGATGGCAACTACGTCATCGTCAAGGGCCGCGAGTCGCACCTCGCCCGCCAACTCAAATGGCTCGGCGGCTACTGGTCGTTCTACAATCCCATCAACCTGCTCAAGGCCATGCGCAAGGACGGCTCGCCGTTGCGAAAGGTGCGCGTCGGCTATCAGATCGTGGGCATGTTCGCGGCCCTGTGGACGACGTTCAAGACCGTGCCGTTCCTCGTGAGATTGCTGCGCGGCAAGCCACGCTACCATGCTGCCGTGCCCGCCGCCGTGCCGCTACCCGTCGAGCTGGCGCCGAACGCATTCCCACGCTATCCCACCGCTGCCCCGCTACCAAGACGCACACAAAAGACTAACCGTGCAGCATGACCAGGCCAGATTTGCTGAACACTGAAAACTGAAAACTGAACACTGCGTCGAAGCGTCCCCGAGGAGATTTGAACTCCCGATCTCCACCTTGACAGGGTGGCGGCCACTCCAGGCTGGCCCGCGAGGACGTTTTGCCAACGATGAACGGCAGCATTCCCTCGATGCATTCCTCAGCCGTTCATCATTCCCACAGAGCGTCCAGGGGGATTTGAACCCCCGCATCCACCATGGCAAGGTGGCAGGCTGCCAGGCTACATCATGGACGCACTATCCACGGAAATAGACCGCGCGGCGTCGAGATGGTTCACTGGATTCGGCTCATACGAACAGAAAGACCCGAGGGACATGGTCCCTCGGGTCTTTCGCAGCGGATCGCGGACGGGAACTTTTCGACTATTGCTCGTTCGACGCCTGCGCGGTGGCGCTGGCGGGCTGCGCCAGGTTCGTGAACGTGGCACGGGCAATCTCGCCCGGACGCAGGATCACGCGCTGGTTCTCGCTGACGGTGCGGCCGTCGCGAACGACTTCGGCGCGGATTTCGTAGTAGTAGGTCCGGCCCGGTTGCAGCACCGGCGTCACGAACGTGCGGTTCGCGGACGTCGACGTCATCGGCTGATCGTCGATGAACAGCTTGGCGCCGGCCGGCACCTGGACGATCAGGCGCGCCCGGTTGAGCTGGACCTCGCCCTTGTCCTTTTCCTTCTTGGGCGGCGGAGCTTGCTCTTCGCCCTTGGGAACCATGACTCCACCCGGAGCCACGTAGATCGGGGCCGAGTAGGCGCTGCAGCCGTAGCAGCCGTAGCAGCCGTAGCAGCCGTAGCAGCCGTAGCAGCCGTAGCAGCTCCAGCAGCCGTGGCAATAGCCGGCGTAGCAGCCATGGCAGCCGTAGCACCCGCAACCGTAGCAACCCCAGCAACCGCAGCAACCGTGGCAACCCCAGCAGCCACAGTAGCACGAGCAGTGGCAACAACCGTGGCAGCGGTGACACCAGTTGGCCGTCGCCGGAGCACCCGTCATTGCCGCCATCAAAACCAGACTATACATGCGAGCTGACCTCCTCCCACAGGGGGGAATGTTAGGAACGACCGCACCCACCCAGAACCAAGGGAAAATGGGTTAATCTGGGGTAAATGGTAAATCCGGATAAATTACCAGTCAATCTATCTTCTCCAATTTACCTGAATTAACAAACTGCCCCCGCCGTCACAACTGGAACTTCGCCTTAAGTTATTGTCGAATAGCCATTTAGAAATCGAATGCCGGCAGGCTCGGATCTGAGTCGCAACTGACTATTTCAATTGATGTTATGTCGAAGTTTCGTAACTTCTCGGCAAGTCTGGGGGGAAGCGGCCAAGGGACGCGCGTGGATGTGCAAGACGCGTAAGCGCAACGCAAGCCAAGATGACGCACCCGGGGAAATTGAGAACCTACGACGCATCGCCGAGGTAGTCGGTGATCTCGAACCCGGCCGGGGCCTGGGAGGGTTTCAGGGCAGCATGATGCGGCCGCCGCTTGCGGCTAGCGTCTGGCCGGTCATGAAGCTCGATTCTTCGCTCAGCAGGAAGCGGATCACCGCCGCCATCTCCTCGGCAGTGCCCAGGCGGCCCAGCGGCGTCTGCTCGATCACCGTCTGCATCGCCGCCGGCGGCAGCACTCGGGCCATCTCGGTGTCGATCAGCCCGGGGGCAACGCAATTGATGCGGACGTTGTGGCTGGCAAACGCCTCGGCGCAGCACCGCGTAAAGGCGATGACTCCAGCCTTGGCCGAGGCGTAGTGGATCTGCATCTGCCGCGGCCGCAGTGCTGCCACCGAGGACAGCGTCACGATGCGGCCAAAGCGACGCCGAATCATTTCGTCCTTGACCGCGAACACCACGAGGTATGTGCCCGTCAGATTGACATCGATGGTTTCTCGCCACAGCTCCAGGCTGAGTGTGCTGTGGTCCTGAATGTTGCTGATGGCGCCGTTATGCACAAGATAGTCGATCGGCCCGAGTTGCCGCGCCGTGTCAACGAGGCGCTGGACTTCTTCGGGATTGGCGACGTTGCAAGGGCAGTAAACTGCCTGCCGGCCAAGGGCGCGGATTGCCTTGGCCGTCTCCGCGGCGTCGTCAGCGCGGCTGGCATAACTGAATGCAATATCAGCCCCCTCGCTTGCCAGGCGCAACGCCGTCGCCCGTCCGATGCCGCGCGACCCACCCGTGATGAGCGCCACGCGCCCGCTGAATTCACTGGACATGCTGGCCATGGTACGGCGCTCCTGCTTGCGATTCGTTCGTACGTGGCTCCGTCGTCAAAAGCGCTTTCGAGCAAGACACAAGTCGTGCGGAGCCGTCCTGTGTCTATGGTAGCGATCGGCGTAAGCGCTCGCCGTTAGTCGTTCGCGGCACGCGCATCCACGACATCAAGATCACTACCGTGCACATGGCTCAAGGATGATCGCCGGCCTTTCGCAGGCACTGACTCGACGAATTGGCTCTGACGCTGTGGGCTGGTTTCAATCGTGCCGGGAGGTTAGACTGACTTGGTGACGTCCGCATGTCGGCCCATACGATTGCCTCGGTAACAAGGGAGTTCTGAACTCCGACAGCCCGCTGTTGAACAAGCCTCTCACCGTTGCCGCGCTCCGGCAATAAATGAGCGAGGTATTGGCACAATGAGCCGGAAAGCGTCCTTGCAACCATGGTCCACGATCCTGGGCTTGACCGTCCTCTTCGGAATCGGCGCGGCCATCGTCTTCTGGCATTTGTCTCGGATCTCGTCCGATCTCGTTACTACCGCATCGCGGCACGGCACGAAGTTATATGCCGATTCGCTTGAGAGGTTTCGCCGACTCTATGCCGAGCGCGTCGCCGAACCGATGAGGCAAGCCGGGGTCGCAGTGACACATGATTATGCAGCCAGGAAGCACGCCATACCCCTTCCCGCAACCTTTACGATCGAGCTTGGAGAACAAGGCCAGGGAGAGGGAAGCAACATGGGAGTCCGGCTGTTCAGCGACCACCCATTTCCGTGGCGCAAGCAAGGCGGTCCGCGCGATGACGTCGAGCGGGATGCGTTGCATACGCTGGGTGTCGATCCAGAACACCCCTTTTTCCGATTTGGGGAGTACGAGGGCCGACCGGTGCTGCGTTATGCATTGGCCGATCGAATGTCGGCGAGCTGCGTGGCGTGTCACAACACGCATCCCGATTCTCCCAAGAAGGACTGGAAGGTGGGCGATACCCGGGGTGTTCTGGAGATCATTCGGCCGCTCGATCCGCTCATTGCCGAGGTAAACCGCGGGCTCCGGGGGACATTCTACCTGCTGCTGGGCATGACCTTGCTGGGCGTGTCTGGACTCGGCTTCCTGTTTCACCGGCTCGCGAGCATTTCGCAGGACTTGAAGCAACGCACCCTGGCCCTGGAGATTGAGAATCGGCAACGTCTCCTGATCGAAGAAAGGCTGCGGAGTGCACACGCTCAACTGGAGCAGCGTGTCCTGGAGCGCACTCAGGAGCTGTCGGACGCCAATTCCGCCCTGACGGCCAGCGCGCAAAGAATCAGGGAAAGCGAGGAACTCCTGCACGACTTCTTCGAGAATGCCCCCGTCGGACTTCACTGGGTCAACGCGCAGGGAATCATCGAGCGCATCAACCATACCGAGCTGGAATGGCTCGGGTATTCCCGTGAGGAGTGTATCGGCCACGACATTGCGGAGTTCCACGCGGATCCGGAGAACATCGGAGTTTTCATGCACGGCTTGACCCGGGGGGACACGATAAAAGACTACCCGGCACAGTTGCGCTGCAAGAATGGCCCGATCAAGCACGTGCTGATCAACTCCAATGGGTTCTGGCGAGATGGCAAGTTCGTACATTCACGCTGTCTTACCGTCGACATTACCGAGCGCAAGCGTGCCGAGTCGGACCTGGACCGCTTTTTCAATCAATCCCTCAATCTCTTGTGCGTGGGAAGTTTCGAAGGTCGATTCAAGCGCGTCAATGCGGCCTGGCAAGACACGCTTGGTTTCACCGTGGAGGAATTGCTGGAAACGCCATACATGGAACTCGTCCACCCCGACGACGTTCACACGACGGCAGCCGAGGTAGGCAAGCTCGCTACTGGCATCAATGCGATGTCGTTCGAGCATCGCCTGCGCTGCAAGGACGGCTCGTACCGCTGGGTGCTATGGAATGCGACGCCACATACGGAGTTGAACGTATTCCATGCAACCGGGCACGATATCACGCAACGGCGGCGCGACGAGGAAGAACTGATCAAGGCTCGTGAAGCTGCCGAGGCCGCCACCAAGGCCAAGAGCGAGTTCCTTGCCAATATGAGCCACGAGATTCGCACGCCGATGAACGGCGTTCTGGGTATGACGGAATGGCTCCTGGGCACCGAGCTTACCCCCACGCAGCGCGATTATCTCAACACCGTTCAGACGTCTGGCCAGACCTTGCTCCGGGTCATCAACGACATCCTTGATTTCTCCAAGATCGAGGCTGGCAAGCTGGATTTCGAACTTGTCGAGTTCGAGCTGCGCGACCTGCTTGGCGACCTGATGAAAGCCTTCGCCGTCCGCGCCCACGATAAAGGCCTGGAGCTACTCAGCGATGTCTCTCCCGATGTTCCCGATCGAATCGTCGGCGACTCTGACCGATTTCGGCAAATCCTGGTCAACCTGCTCGGCAATGCCATCAAGTATACGGAGCGCGGCGAAGTTGCGATTAGCGTACAAGCCGACCGGGTGACAGCCGCGGAGGTTTACCTGCGCGTCAGCGTTTCCGATACGGGAATCGGCATCCCACTCGACAAGCAAGGAGCCCTCTTTGAGCCGTTCACCCAGGCCGATTCCTCCACCACTCGCAAGTATGGCGGCACGGGCTTGGGCCTGGCAATTGCCGCGCAGCTCATACGCCGCATGGATGGAAACATCGCCCTGGCAAGCGCGCCGGGTGCGGGCAGTACGTTTCACTTTACAGTCCGCTTCGGTTTGGCCGACAGCACTTTCCGCGACAAGCCGGCGCAGATGCCGGCCAAGCTCCGTGATCTGCCCGTGCTCGTTGTGGACGACAATGCTACCAATCGCCGTATTCTCCACGACATGCTGGCCGGCTGGCAAATGAAACCCACAACTGTTAGCAGCGGCCAGGAAGCGTTGGCCGCGCTCGACGCGGCGCTGGCGGCCGGCACACCGTTTGAGCTGGCATTGATTGACCACATGATGCCCGAAATGGACGGCTTCACCTTGATCGAACTCATCAAGAAGAATCCGAGCTGCGCCAGCACAATCATTCTCATGCTCAGTTCCGGAAACCAGCATGGTGACGCAATCCGCTGTCGAGAACTGGGCGTGTCCCGATACCTGGTGAAACCAGTTATCGGGGAGGAACTCTTGCAGACCATCGTATCAGCGCTCAACGTATCGTGGCCCCGGAAGCAACCGCCGACGCCAACTGCTGTCACGGTCAAAGGGGCTGCTCTCAGTATCTTGCTGGCCGACGACAACCCCATCAATCAGATCGTCGCCGTCAATCTGCTGCAGAATCAGGGACACGCGGTTGTGGTCGTCAGTAACGGCAAAGAGGCGCTGGCGGCGCTGGCCCGGGCTGCGTTTGACCTCGTACTCATGGATTTGCAAATGCCGGTCATGGACGGCCTGGAAGCCACCGCAGCCATCCGCGCGCAAGAACAGGGGACCTCGAACCACATCACCATCATCGCCCTGACAGCTCATGCGATGAAGGGCGACCGCGAACGCTGTCTGGCCGCCGGCATGGACGGCTACCTGAGTAAGCCGATCCAGACGCAAGAGCTATTGCAGACCATTGCGGACCTCGTTCCTTCCGCAACTCGAGCAGCGACAACTCAAGCAGCCACCCAGATGACTCCTCGGCAAGCTGCATTGGGCGTCCTCGACCGCACAGCTCTTCTTGCCCGTGTGGGCAATAGCAGGCTGGTCCTGCAAAAGCTCATCGCAATCTTTGATGAAGAGTGCCCGAAGTTGCTGGAATCCATTCGCACGGCACTCGGCAAGCACGATGACTCGGCACTGCGAGACGCGGCACACACGCTCAAGGGGGCCGTCGGCAATCTCGGCGCCATCAGCGCTTTCCATACCGCACAGCAACTGGAAGCGAACAACGGCGATTGGATCGCAGCGCGTCAGATCTTTGCCGCCCTGCCTCACGAACTACAGGCACGCGTCAATGTCGGTATTCGCATGGTGGAATTACAGCAGAGCTACGCCGACCGCGTCAAGGAACTTGAAAAGGCCTTGGCCCACGTCAAGCAGTTGCAAGGAATTCTGCCCATCTGCAGCTATTGCCGCAAAGTCCGCGGCGATCAAGACTACTGGCAACAGGTTGAGGGCTACTGTAGTGTTTCATCCCAACTGGCACATCGGCTAAGGTAGGCGATGGTTCTCTCCACGGGTAGGAAAAACCAAAACCCTCAGAAGGAGAGAAGCATGAACCAGGACCGGCGTCGGAAGTGGAGCTCGGCGGACAAGCTGCGGATCGTGCTGGCGGGGATGC
>VGYC01000024.1 GCA_016873095.1 Planctomycetota bacterium
TCGGGACCATCACCGCCATGCGGTAAAACGGGCCTGCTTCGGCAGACCCATCATAGGCTCGACCGGAGCCTTTTATATTGACCTGCATCGGGGCACGCCTCGTCGGTCTGAGGCGAAGCCTCGCTAGCCTTTAACTTACTGGGCCACGGAATGTCGGGAAGGAGATCTGATACAAGTGTTCGGCGCGTGCTCGTGACGGCGATCAAAAAACCAGGCTGCCGTGCTTTTGGCGGCATGTTGCGTAAAAAGGACTGCATGACGTTCCTTTCCGTCCTGTGAATGTAGTTTCACTTGCGAGTTTCTTGATTCCGGCTGCGTCGCCTTGATGTTGGGGTCGCCTGCGCCGAGGTCTTTCGTGATATCGCTTGAGCTACAATGTCCGGAATGCCGCACGCCCTTTCAACAGACTCTCTCGGCGTCGGAAGAGAAGGTGTTTTGTCCGTCGTGCCATGCTGAAGTCCAGGCGGTGACTACGGATCACAATGAGCCCATCCTGGTATTGGATGAAAAGTCCCCGTTGCCCGCGGCATGTGTTCGCCTGAGGAAAAAAAGAGTCCAGACCGCGCGGGATGGAGGGCGGCCGTGCGCCCTGAGCCTCGACCTGCCGGATTTTCGCATTATTCGTAAGCTCGGCGCGGGGGGCATGGGGACGGTATATCTGGCCCGGCAAATCAGCAAGGACCGGTTGGTAGCATTGAAGGTGCTTTCCGAGTCGCTGGCACGCAAGCAGAATCTCGTCGCGCGCTTCCATCGCGAGGAAACGGTGCTGGCCAGTCTGGACCATCCAGGCATTGTTCGCTTCTTCGGGGCGGGAAAAAGCGACGACGTACCGTTCTTCGCCATGGAGTACATCGACGGCTATAGCGCCGCCATGCTGCTCGCCCGTCTTGGTCGCTTTCGCGTCGGCGACGCTCTGTTCATCGTTCTACGCTGCGCCGCTGCCCTGCAATTCGCTCATGAACGCCGGATCATTCATCGCGACGTCAAGCCGGAAAACATCATGATTACCCGGCTGGGGCACGTGAAGCTGACCGACATGGGGTTGGCGAAATCGCTGCCGGAGGACCTGTCGCTGACAGACTCGGGGACATCCATTGGCACGCCCAGGTACATGGCGCCGGAACAGATTCGCAACGCCAAGAAAGCGGACCAGCGCTCCGATATCTATGCTCTGGGCGGCGTGCTGTATCACTTCCTTACCGGGCAGGCCCCGTTCCAGGGGACGTGCACGATGGACCTGCTGCTGGCCAAGGAACGTGGCATGTTTAGCTCGGCACGTCAGCAGAATTCGGAAGTGCCTCCGCGACTCGACCTGGTGCTGGACAAGATGCTGGCGAAGGACCCTCGCTATCGCTACCAGACCTGCGAGTTGCTGATTGAAGATCTCGACCGACTCGGTCTCGCCAACGAGAATCTCAAGCTCAATCCGTTGCACGTGGCGGCTGCCGTCAGCGCAGAGGCTGCATTCGACCGCGTCGAGATTCTCATGATTCACGACAACATCAAGGACATCCTGCTGGTCGAACAGGCGCTTGCGGACAACGAGATGCGCAACAGCTTGACGGTGGTTCCCGGCGGCGTCGAAGCTCTGGAGCTATTGCAACGTGAAAATGAGCCATTGCCAAATCTGATCATCCTGGGACGCGATGTCCACGCGCCTGGGAGTCTGGATGTCTTGCGTGCGATCAACGATTGTCCGAAGCTACGCGCGATCCCGCTGATTATTTTCACGGCCGTCGCGGACACGGCTGCTTTTCTCAGCGAGCACGGTTTGCAAACCCGGTTAACCGTCACCAAGCCGGAGGATCTCGCTCACTTCGAGCAAATCGTGCAATCGGTGCAGGGGTTTTGCCTGACGGTCGCGGAGCGGCTTGATTAGCTCGTCATGCGCGGCAGGTTGCGCCAGAAGCGCGCGTTGCAGACGGTCCACCGCCTGCCATTGTAGCATCGAGTCGTTCCAGGAGCGTCCAGAAGCTCAGGCGGCGTCCTGCTGCGGCCTGTCGGCGAACAGCGGGCCGATGGGAGTTGGAAGCTGGCTCGGACCGACGGGGCCGACGGCGTCGCCGTTCCAGGCATGACTGCGGACACATTCGAGGATGCGCTGGGCTACGCGCAAGGCAGCGCAAGCGTCCGCGCCGTTGACGCGCGGGCGGCTTCCCGTCCGCACGCACTGGATGAAGTGCCTTAACTCACAGGTCAACTGATCCTGGCCATGACCGTCGATCTGCACGCGTTCAAAGTGCTTCGTGAACAGGTCATCGCGCAGCGTTGCTCGGAGCGCGGGTTCGAGCTTGTTCGGATCGAGTCCTTGCTGACGAATCAGGGCCGACGGCTGGACGAGCGTCAGGGTGCGCTTCTGATAGTCGAGGCGGGCATAACCTTCGGGCGCCCAGACGTGCATCTTGCGGCACGGCGCGGCGCTGGCCCGGCTGGCGGTGACGTTGGCGACACAGCCGTTGGCGAAGTGCAGACGCGCGCTGGCCACGTCCTCATGCGGCCCGAACAGGCTCACTCCCAGCGCCTCGACTGACACGACCGGAGCGCCAACGAGCGTCAGCAGCAAGTCGAGGTCATGGATCATCAGATCGTGGACCACGCCGATGTCGGTGGATCGTCCCGTGAAGGGCCCGAGGCGCTCGCAGGTGATGAACTTGGGCTGCAAGGGTCGCGAGACCAGGTCCTCGAATGCGGGGTTGAAGCGCTCGATATGGCCGACTTGCAGGGCGGCGCCGTGCCGCGCTGCCATTTCTGCGAGGGTCTCGGCCTCGTCGAGGGCAGCCGCCAGGGGCTTCTCGACCAGGAGCGGGATGCCGCGGCGCAGAAACTCGGCTGCAACCTGAAAGTGAAAGCGCGTCGGCACGACCACGGTGGCGGCATCGACCAGGTTCAGCAACGGCCAGTATTCGGTGAACGCCGGCACTCCCAGACGGCGCGCGACGGCTTGCACTTGCTCGGCATTCACGTCGGCCACGCCTACCAGCTCGACGTCGGGCAGGCTCGCCAAGATACGGGCATGCTCCTTGCCCAGGTGGCCCACGCCGATGACGGCCATCCGCAATCGATTTCCAGCTTGTATATCCATCTTCATCTCGTGCCGTGGACGAATCAATTGCTTGCGGTTTGCCGGCTCGCGTGCGGGCCAATGCCAGAGAATACAAGCGGTCAAGCCGCGACCGGTTGGCGCATGGACAATTGCCTGGCCAGCGCCCGCACCAGTTCGACATTGAGCGGATGGCCGGAGCGATAGGCGACCACGTGACCCTGCAGGTCATGGCCAAAAAGCGACAGGTCGCCGACCAGGTCTAGCACTTTGTGGCGGGCCGGCTCGTTGCCGTAGCGCAGCTCGTTGTGCAGCAAGCCTCGGTCGCCGAACACCAGCAAATCGCTGATCTTCGTGCGGGCGCCCAGTCCCTGTCGCCTGAACGCTTCGGCCTCAGCTTCCAGGAGAAAAGTCCGTGTGGCAGCAAGTTCGTTGACGAAGCTCTCCGGAGTCACGGTCTGTGTATGCCGTTGCCGATGGATGGAAGCCAGGGGACCGTAGTCGAGCAGGTAACTGATGCGCAGCTCCGCCCGCGGCGAAGGATGCAGCGCGAGCGTGGCGCCCTCGTGCGCCACCAGTACGCTTGATGTCGGCATGTAGACCGCCTTGCGGCCGGCTTGCAAGCGCGTGCCCGTTGCGCGGAGAACATCAACAAAACCCTGCGCGGAGCCGTCCAGCCCAGGAGGTTCCGGTGCGTTGACTTCGATGAGGCAGTTATCAATGTGCAGGCCGGCGAGCGCGGCCAGTACATGCTCCACCAGGCCGATGGCATGCGGCGCGTGGCCCAGCGTCGTGCGGCGTCGCGTGCCCGTGACGTGCTCCACGCGCGCCGGAATCCTCACCGGGGCCGGCAAGTCGGTACGTATGAACGCGACGCCCGCGTCCACGGGGGCCGGCAAGAAACGCAAGCGGACGTCAGCCCCCGTCAGGAAGCCGACGCCCATGATTTCAGCCGGTCCAGCCACGGTCTGCTGAGCCCGGTAAGTGACTTTCTTCACTGTGCCATCCTTGGTGTTGATCCCCTCGCGGCTTCGCGCAGGGCGCGAAGCCGCAAGCGGGTGAAGCTATTGTTTCTGGTAGCCGGCCTGCACCAATGTGCGATTGAGCGAATCGGCAACCGCCATCGAAATGTCCAGGCCGTCAGCCATGTACATGGGTACGATGGCGCCGCCCATCTCCATGCCTTGCACCTTGCGCGAAATGTTGGCGAAGTTCAGCGGATCCGCGCCGCTCTTCTGGTTCTCGCCGTAGGCCAGCACGATGTGGAAGCCCTGTTGCTGCGCGTGCCGCTTGACGGCTTCGTTGACTTCCTTGTAGAGCTGGACGACCTGCTCCTCGTTCTTCTTGCCGACGAGTCGCTGGGCCTCGCGGCCAAGGTCTTCCAGGTCGCGCTTGTTCTTGAGAATGCCCTGCTCGTACTGCTCGCGCTTGGTGGGATCGCCGTAAACCTTGGGGTCATTCTGCAGGTCTTGCTGCCACTTCATGATCTCCGCCTTGAGGCGCTCGCCCTTGTCCTTGATGGGCTTCAGGAGCGCTTCCATCTCCTGCTTGTAGGTCGAGGCCTTGGTGTAGTTCTGGAAGACAGTGACGATGTTGACGAACGCCACGCGTGTCTGCGCGGGCGGCGTGGCCGGCGTTTGCGCCAGCAATTGTCCCAGGTAAGCGGCGGTCAGGACAGCCAGTCCCCCCGCCATGATCACGATCTTTTTCATCTCTCTGGCCTCCTTCTATGTTCCAGCCCTCTGCACCCTACGTTCCGGTTAGGGGCGGTGGTTTCTACCCAACGACCAGAGGCAGGTCAAGGTGAACGGCGCGCGTCCGATCGCACCGCCTCCCCTTCCCAGACTGCCGAAGTTGGACGCTTTCCTGCGGGGCATCGAGATGCTGTTTATCCACCCCTTGGTTTTGCGATTGACAGTGCAAGCTGGGGTGCTTGGTAAAGATGGGAAGCAATCGCTCTTGCCAGCCCGAACAGCGCTCTTTTACGATTTCCGCGCACCTGCTATCATCCGTCTCCGATCAATCTCTACACTCTTTCGAGAGCGACATGGGGTCCGCCTTCATCATCGGGCGCTGCCCGCTGTTCTTGACGATGCTGGCCGCGGTCGTGCTGGTCCTCGGGCTCGCCGGCTGCAAGGGTAAGTCGGACAAGTACATGCCGGTAACCGGCAAGGTGACGTACCGTGGCTTTCCCCTTCAGCAGGGGACGATTGTCTTCACGCCGAACACGGCGCTGGGCACGCAGGGGGAGCTTGCGATCGGCGAGATCGGCCGCGACGGCACTTTTAGCCTGCGTACCGGCAATGCCTACGGGGCCGCGGCGGGCCATTATCGGGTAACGGTCGCTGCTGTTAGCGCCGACGGAGCTTCGATCCCCGGGCAAGCCTTCCGCACGCCGGTCTCGCTGCTGCCGGAGAAGTACAGCGATCCGGAACTTTCCGGCCTGGAATGCCAGGTAATGGACGACAAGGCAAACAGCTTCGGGTTCGAGTTGCGATGACTGTGACAAGACTGATAATAGAACTGGTCGGCCAAACGAACCACCCCCATGTGGCCGGAAACTCTGATTCGCAATCTATGCTGGCAACAGAACTTGCGACGATGCGTCGAGTGGTCGGCCAAGTTGCGCGAGAGTCACCACCCACGCTCGAGGCACTGAATTCCGGGCTTTGACAGCCTCTTACTTCGGGGATTCACGGATGAATCGCATTCTTCACGGCGTTGCCCGGGCCATCGCGGAGGCGTTCCCGTTGCCGGAGCCGATCGTCGAGATTGGCGCTTACCAGGTGGACGGGCAGCGCGGCATCGCCGACCTGCGTGGACTGTTTCCTGGCAAGATGTACCAGGGCATCGATCTCCGGCCGGGGCCGGGGGTCGATCGCGTTGCCGACATCGAGTCGCTGCCCTATCCGAACGGCTCCGTCGGCACCATCATCGCCATGAACACGCTGGAGCATGTGCAGCGCTACTGGCGCGGACTGGCCGAGATCAATCGTGTGCTGAGTCCCGACGGCGTCGTGCTCATCTCCTGCCCGTTCTACTTCAAGATTCACAACTACCCGGGCGACTTCTGGCGCTTCACGCCCAAGGCACTGGACCTGCTGCTCGAAGACTATCCGACACGCATCGTCGGCTGGCACGGCCCGCGCAATCGTCCGGCCAACGTCTGGGCGCTGGCCTGCGGCCACGAGAGCACGCTGGTCACGCCGGAGTCGTTTGCCCGCTACCGCGAGTTGCTGGCGATTCACGCAGTAGAACCGCTGAGTCGCTGGCGAAAGTGGCGCTATCAGCTGGCCAGTCAAATCTTTGGCCGGCGACCCTTCCAGCCTTTCCTCGAGCACAATCGCTGGGAAACGACATGGACCACGCAAAACCAGACCGCCGAGCTTCAGCACGAGAACCCGACGTCTCGGTCTGCATCGCCAACTGGAACTGCCGAGAGCTACTGAGGGGCTGCCTGCAATCGCTCAGCGATGAGGCCCAGGGCATGCGCCTCGAGACCATCGTCGTGGACAACGCGTCCGCCGATGGCGCCGCCGACATGGTCGATCGCGAATTTCCCGGAGTCCGCCTGGTGCGAAATCGCGAGAATCGCGGCTTCGCTCGGGCCAACAACCAGGCCGCTGCCCAGGCTCAGGGCCGGCATCTTTTCTTTCTCAACAACGATACGCGTCTGCCTCCTGGGGCCTTGAGCCGGCTCGTCGATTATCTTGAAACGCATCCGGAAGTCGGCATTGTTGGCCCACGGCTGCGCGACGGTGACGGCCACGTGCAGATTTCCTATCGCCCGCGGCCGTCGCTCGGTGCGCTTTTGCATCGTACGTGCCTGTTTCGCTGGACAGGGCTGTTTCGCAAGTCCTACCAGCGCTATCGCCGCTGGCACTTCGATGCCGAGCGCGTGCAGCCGGTGGAAGTGTTGATGGGGGCGGCGATGCTGGTCCGCCGCGACCGCTTTCGACAGCTGGGCGGCTGGGATGAGGATTTCCGTTTCGGCGGCGAGGACCTGGAACTCTGCTATCGCGTCAACCAGCAGGCGCCGGTGGTCTATTATCCCGAGGTCGAGATCACGCACTTCGGCCGCGCCAGTACCCGGCAGAATCCACTCGCCACCACGCACATCGCCGCCGGTCTGGTGCAGTATCTCCGCAAGACCGGCTGCTCGCGCACGGGCATTCTCTGCTTCAAGCTTGCCGTCACCCTCGACGCGCCGCTGCAACTCGTCGGCAAGTACGTGCAGTACACCTGGCGTCGCCTGCTCGGCAAGCGCAACAAGGCGGAGCAGAGCCGCGTCGTGGCCCAAGGTCTGGCACGCTTCCTCACGCGCGGACTGATTTCCTTCTGGAAGGCATAGGCGAGCGGCAAACCCTCATCGCAAATCATCGGCCACGAGATCGCTTCTTGAGCTCATTTTTTTGGCCGCGGGGGTGTGTATCGGTATCCGCCTTGGACATATGGTGCGCTCACTCGGCAGCACGAAACTGCTTCAATAACCGCGCCATGTCGTCGGGTAGCCCCATGGTCCAGCTGAGCCGTTTGCCAGTGCGTGGATGGCTGATGGCAAGGTGGGAAGCATGAAGGGCAGGGCGGTGAAAGCCGCTGGGGTCGGGGAGCGGCTTGCCATGCACGGGCCGGTCGTAGATGCGTTCGCCGCATAACGGCGTGCCGGTCTCGCCGAGGTGGATGCGGACCTGGTGAGTGCGGCCCGTCTCCAGGCGGCATTCGACGAGCGAATTATCGCCCAGGTCTTCGACGAGCCGAACCTCTGTTACCGCATACTTGCCGCCGCCGCTGGTCGAGCTGCCTCGCCGGCCGTCGCCGCGGTCTTCGACCAGGTGCGATGCGATGCGCTCGGTCTTCCCCTTGCCGCGGACGAGGGCGAGGTAGCGGCGCTCGACAGCCGTGCCGCGAAACTGCCTGCCGAGCTGGCTTTCGGCCGCCGCCGTCAACGCCAGCACCAGCAGCCCGCTGGTTTCCTTGTCGAGTCGGTGCACGGCCCTTACCCGGATTTGGGGAGCGCCCTTGCCGGCGCGTTTCGACTTCAAGAGGGCCGGCAACACGTCCACGAGCGTCGCCGGCAGGAAGCGCTGAGCGCGTTTGCCGAACTCTGCGGCTTCGTGGCGATGCCGCACGGTAGTCAATCCAGCCGGCTTGTCCACCACGACGATGTCATCGTCGCGATAGACGATCCGGATATCGTCATGCACTCTCTTCATGCACTTTCTTCATGACGCGCCTTGAACGAGGACCCGCCGGAGCGAACCAGCGCCACGCCGGTCAAGATGATCAGGATGCCGGCGCCGAGATAGGCATTCGTCTCCTCGCCCGCCAGCCAGCCGACCAGCACGGCTATGACCGGGTTTACGTAAGCATAGGTGCTCACCCGGCTGGTGGAGACATGCGCCAGCAACCAGTTGAAGGATACAAAGCCGATCAGCGAACCGACAATGAGCAAGTACAGAAACGCGCTGACGGCAGTGGCTGTCCATTGTTCGGGCAAGCGCTCGACCTCGCCGGTGAGCACGCCGAGGAAAGCGAGAACGCCGCCGCCGAGGACCATCTGCCAGGCAGCTCCGGCCAGACGCGTGCTGGCCAGCCGTTGCCGTCGCAGCACGATCGATCCTGCCGCCCAGCACCAGGCCGAGCCAAGCACGAGCAGCAAGTTCACGTCTTGTCCGAAGATGCTGGTCTGCTGAAGTTTGTGGCCAAGCAACAGCACGACGCCGCCTAGGCCGACGATGAGTCCGAGCCAGCCCCGGCCATTGAGCTTCTCGCCATCCGCCGAGATCATTTCCATGACGCCGACCCACAACGGCGTGGTGGCCGCGATGACGGCCGCCAGTCCGCTGTTGACCGTTCGCTCCGCAAAGTTGATGAGCCCGTTGCCGCCCACGAAAAGAAAGAGCGCGGACAGCGCGATGCCGCGCACGTCGCTTGCCGGCAAGCGCCACGCTTCGCGGCGCAAGGCGAGAAAGACGAGCAACAGTGCTCCCGCCAGACACACACGCGTGCCGCCGAACAACGCCGGCGGCAACTGCTCGTCACGCACTCCCTTCTGCGTCGCCAGATACGTCGTCCCCCAGGAGATGTACACCAGCGCGAACGCCAGCCCGATGGCCCAGGCGGCCGGCGGCTTGGCAGATGAGTCAGGGTCGGCTTGCATGTCTGGCAGGCAGGCGTGTATGAGGTCACGGGCAAACCGATATTCTACATAGAATTATCTGCATGAAACCTCGCCGCCACATCGAGCGCGAGTTCGGCGTCCCAATCGCGGGTGAGATCCTCGATCAATCGCTGTGGACCAGCACGGCGCTCAAGAAGCTACCGCAAGCCGGGCCGCTGTCATGGGAGTCAATCTTCAATCGGCGAGCGCCAGTCGTGCTTGATCTCGGTTGCGGCAATGGCCGCTTCCTCATCGGCAGCGCGGTGTGGCGTCCGGACCACGATCATCTGGGCTGCGACATCCTGCCGCTGGTGCTGCGCTATGCCACGCGCCGCGCCAACCAGCGAGGCCTGGCGAACATTCGCTTCGCCGCCATCGATGGCTTTCGGTTGCTCGACGAGCATGTCGCCCCGGCCAGCGTCCAGGAGATTCACTGCTACCATCCACAACCCTTCTACGATCCACGTGACGTGTCGCGCCGACTGGTCACACCCGCGTTCCTGGTCCGCGTGCATCGTTCGCTGGCGGCGGGTGGCAAGTTTTTCATCCAGACTGACAATCCCGGCTACTGGCGGTACATCGAGGAAGTGCTGCCGGTTTTCTTCGACGTACATCGGCAAGAGCGGCCGTGGCCGGATGCGCCGAAGGGTCGCACGCGCCGCGAGATCATCGCCTTGCGCCGACGCCTGCCCGTTTTCCGCGCCTGGGCAATGCCGCGGCCGGAACTGGATGTCGAGCAGGCGCTGCGTCTCGCGGAGGCATTGCCTCTACCTACCTTCGATGCCGATCGTGCGCTGCGTGAGGTGGATGAAATGGAGCAAGCGCATGGTTAGCTGCTCTGCCGCACCTTGTACAGATGGGTCGCCAGGCCGTGCAGCGACTCCGCCGCCTCCATCAGAGTCTCCGTGAGGGTCGGGTGCGGATGAATCGTCATGGCCAGGTCGCGGGCGGTGGCGCCCATCTCCAGGGCCAGCACGCCTTCGGCAATCCACTCGCCGGCGCCGGCACCGGCGATGCCGATGCCCAGCAAGCGGTCGCTCTCCGGATCGACGATGATCTTGGTGACGCCGTCGGTGCGGCCCAGCGTGGCGGCGCGGCCAGACGCCAGCCAGTGGAAACGGGCCACCTGCACCTCGCGCTTCTGCTTTTTCGCCTCGCTCTCCGTCAGGCCGCACCAGGCGATTTCCGGATCGGTGAAGACGACGGCGGGAATGGCGCGTGGATCCCAGGCGGCCGGTTCCCCCAGCAGCGCCTGCACCGCCACCTTGCCCTCGTGGGCGGCCTTGTGCGCCAGCATCGGCTCGCCGGCAACGTCGCCAATGGCATAGATCGTTGCATCGGCCGTGCGCCGCCGTTCATCGATCTTGATGAATCCGCGTTCGTCGACTTGCGCCTTCGTCTTTTCCAGCCCGAGATCGCGCGAGTTCGGCCGGCGGCCGACAGCCATCAGCACGCTCCCGCAAGTGACCTCCTTTTCCTCCAGTTCCTCGCCCTCCAGTGTCGCCTTCACGCCACCTTGGACTTCCGTCAGCTTCGCGACCTTGGTGTTGAGATGAATCTTGCGGAACAGCGGTTCGAGCCGCTGATGCAATGGCCTGACCAGATCGGGATCGACGCCCGGCAACAAGGTTCCCGTGAGTTCGACGACGGTGACCTTGCTTCCCAGCGAGGCGTAAACGGTCCCCATCTCCAGTCCGATATAGCCGCCGCCAATGACCAGCAGCGATTCCGGAACCTTGTCGAGCTTGAGCGCCGCCGTGGAGTCGAGCAAGCGCGGGCTGTCGAGGTCCAGCGCCGGCAAGCGGATCGGGCTGGAGCCCGTGGCGACGATGGCGTGCTTGAACGTGACGCGCTGGCCGTTGTCGAGCAGCAGCGACGAGGAATCCTCGAAGCGTGCCCGGCTTGACAGCCATGTCACCTTTCGGCGCTTGCACAGCTCCGCGAGATGGTTGGCCATCGTGTCGACGATCTTGTCCTTCCGGGCGCGAAGCGTGTCGAGGTCGATCTTGGGTGCCGGGAAGCTCAGGCCCCAGGCCGCGGCGTCCTTGGCCTGACCGATGACGTGGGCTGCGTGCAAGAGCGCCTTGGACGGGATGCAGCCCGCATGCAGGCAGATGCCGCCGGGCTTCGCCTGGGCATCGATCAAGGCGACTTGCAAGCCACGGTCGGCCGCCAGGAAGGCGGCCGCGTAACCGCCGGGGCCGGCGCCGATCACTGCCAGGTCGCATGTCGTGGTCTCGGGCATGCTGCTCTCCGTGAGGGTGAGCGAATGCCAAATGACAGGGTCGCTCCATGCTCATTGTAGGAAGCGGCGCTCCTTGCCCAGGCGGCGGGCGTAGACACGATGAATCACCCGAGGACCCAAGGGAGGCCGTCATGCGTCATCTCGCGCCGATCATCGTGTTGCTTGGCTTGACATGGGAAGCGGCCGGCGACGGACTATGCCGGCCATGCGGCCGCGCAGCCCGGTGGGTGCGGGCTGAACAACGGCGACCCAGGTATGCGGATTTGCGCTGGCGGCTGACGCCGGGGCAGGTGTTCCATCAGACGACGGAAGCCGAGACGCGGCAGAAGATGAAGGTTTTCGGGATGGCCGTTTCGCAGCGCCAGAAGCAGCGAACCGTCTTGCGCTGGCAGTTCAAAGCTTGGGACGACGAAGGCATGGCAGTCTTCCGTTGCCAGATAGTCGATCTGCACTTCGAGATCGATATCGGCGGCAAACGACTCACTTCTTATCTTCCAGAGGACAAGCAACCGTCGCCACTGGCGGACATGATCACGGCACTGAAAAATGACGAACTTCAGGTGCTGGTGGATCATGATGGCACGGTGGTTGGGGTCAAGCATACGATGACCGAGTTCATCAACTGGCGAAATGCGCAACCGCAATTCGAGCCACTAGGCAAGAGTATTCTGGGCGGACTGCACGAGCAGGCGCGACTGGTCTTCAGTTCCACGCCGAACCGAATCGTCAGGACCGATGAGCCGATTCAGCAAGACTCGACCAGTCCGTTAGCGGACACACCGTCGCTGTCGTTACGATTCCGTGATCGATTGGCATGGCGCAACAATGAAAAGAACCTGCACCATTTCGCCCTGGAAGGCGCCAGCGATTACTCTGGATTGGTGAAAGCACCCGGGGTTAAGCTGATCAGGCCACCGCCGCCGGGCAAGCGGCGCGGCACGGTTTCGTTTGACGCCGTCAGACATCGTCTGAGCAGCTTGGCAATCACGGCAACTTTCTCAGGAACCATCGAGATCGACATTGGCGGTCAAATGACCAGCGTCGCGATCGAGCAGGAACAGACCACGCGCGTCCGGATCACGGATCACCGGCCGGCCCGCGAAAGCACGTCGGCCATTCCGCAGTCGCGACCTAAGCAATAAGATGGTCCTGTCGTTTTTCCGTCCGGAGGCAGCGCGGTAGATGGTGGTAAACAGCCCATGGCGATCAGCACGGTAGGAGATTTGGCCCGAATCCTGCGGCAGCTGCGGTTGCTGGAACCGGCGCAGCTTGATGAGCTCGACGGTCCCCTAGTGAAGCAATTCGGCGATCCCAAGGCGCTGGCCCGAGAGCTGGTCAAGCGCGGCTGGCTGACGCCGTTTCAGGTCAACCAGATCTTCACGGGACACGCCGCCGAGCTCGTGCTGGGTTCGTACATCCTCCTCGACCGCCTTGGTGAAGGCGGCATGGGGGAAGTTTTCAAGGCGCGTAACTGGAAGCTCGGCCGCGTCGTTGCCCTGAAGCTCGTACGCAAGGAGCGCGTGTCCCGGCCGGAAACGATTCGCCGCTTTCAGCGCGAGATCCGCGCCGCCGCCAAGCTCATCCATCCCAACGTCGTCCATGCTCACGATGCCGACGAGGTCAACGGCACGCACTTTCTCCTGATGGATTTCGTCGAGGGCATCGACCTGGCCCGGCATGTCAAGCAGTCCGGCCCGCTGCCCATCCCGCTCGCCTGCGAGTATATCCGCCAGGCGGCGCTCGGCTTGCAGCATGCCCATGAGCACGGCATGGTGCACCGCGACATCAAGCCGCACAACTTGCTCCTCTCGGTCGTCCGCGGCTCGAAGAGCGATGGCCAGAAGTCCGGCGATGCCCGGCACGTTGTCAAGATTCTCGACATGGGTCTGGCGCGGCTGCAGCAAGCGGAAGACGGCGACCAGTCCTCGACGTCGTTGACGCAAGAGGGACTGGTCCTGGGCACGGTGGACTACGTGGCTCCGGAGCAAGCGATCAATGCCCATGGCGCGGACATCCGCGCGGATATCTACAGCCTCGGTTGCACGCTGTATTTCTTGCTGACCGGCCAGGTGCCGTTTCCCGGCGGCACGGCGACGGAGAAGCTGATCCGGCATCAGTGCGATCAGTGTGTTCCAGTTGAGTCGTTGCGGCCGGACGTGTCGCCGGGACTGGCGGCACTCCTGCGGCGCGTGATGGCCAAGCGGCGTGAGGATCGCCCGCAAACGCCCGCCGAGCTGGCCGACGCCTTGCAAACGTTGCTGGACGGCGGCGAACTTGCCGACGCGCCGGCGAGCCGGCCGGCAATGCCCGGACCTGACGAAGCAAGTGCGTTCGCCGCACTTGACACTTCCGGCACGGTGACCATTTCCTCGGATTCGTCCCTGTCCTCGCGACGTTCACGCTCCTCGCCGGGAAAGGCTCTGTGGATCGGCGGTGCTACCCTGGCCGCGTTCTTGGTAATCATCGTCGTTATCTGGATGAACGCGCGCGAGACGCGACCGGTCAAACCAGGACCGGAGAAGAGCGTGCCCGTGACGCTTGCCTATCAGGTAGAAGCCGGGCGGCGCTGGCAGGACACCGGCATCGACGTCAAGGCGGGTGCCGCGCTTGCGATCACGTTCAAGGGAAAATGGCAACTCAAGAGCGGGTTGGAAGCCGCCGCTGCCGGGGACGAGAAAGCACCGCGTGTGCGCGCTGTTGCCAGCGAGGCGCCAATCCTTTGCCTGCTCGCCCGCCTCGGCGATTCGGCTGAAATGATCCCTCTGGGAATGGAAAAAGAGTGGAGGCCTGCCGCGGATGGTCGGCTCTTTGTGCAGCCGAATTACCTCGATCTCGACGAACTGAGCGGCAATATCCGCATGGAAATAAAGGGAGCCAGCGCGGGCAAGAATTCGTTCCCCAGGCCCGCACCTGTCCGGATTCAAAGCGCGGAAGCCGAGCTGCGCACGCTGCAAGCACGCATGCTTCATCGCAAGGAGGATGCAGAAGTCCTTCGCCGAGATCTGCTCGAATTCACGAGTCGCTACAGTGACACGACGCAAAGCATGGTGGCTGCCGAACTGCTGATGCCGCTGGCGGCGCCGCTTGACGGTCTGGCACCGACGGGAAGCATCGACGCCGCACAGGCGCCGCCTGGCCTGGTCACTGTTTTTGGCGGCGACGACGGCAAGCCGATCAGCGTCCTGTCGCGCAGCCGCGATGACCTCCGGCTTGCGACGCTGACGTCGGGTGGCGCTGCCCGCATCTGGGATGTGCTGGCCGCAAAGCCAATTGTCGGACCCTGGGATAAGTCATCCGTTCGTGCGCTCGCCATGAGCCCGGATGGCAAAACCCTGGCGGTGGTTACCGGCAGTGACTCCGTCAAGGAGTGGGACATAGACAGCGGGAAGCTCCGGTCGAGCCAGTCTCAGGATGCCGCGGTTCATTGCCTCGACTACAGCGGTGACGGCGACCGCCTGGCGGCCGGATTCGACGACGGCGCCGTGGTCGTCTGGAAGTCCGGCACACAAACGGAGCTGTTCCGCGACAGGTTGGCAAAGACGGCAATCATCTGCGTTCGCTTCCGTGCCGACGGCCGGCTGGCTTCATCCGCGGCCAATCGCTCGATGCGCCTGTGGGACCTCGCTGGCAAGAGTAAGCAAGTCGCCTGGAATTCGCCGGAGTTGGCGGACACGCTGGCCTTTCGTCCGGATGGCGGCATGCTGGCGCTGTCGGGAAAATCGCTTCGGGTGTTCGACCCGGCCACGGGACGCGGCCTGTTTACCGTGCGCAATCCGGAGAATGGCGCTGGCGACTGCGTTGCCGCTTTTCGACCTGACGGCGCGGTCCTGTACTTCGCAGACGGCCAGGGCAAGCTGTTTCTCTGGGATACGGGAAAGCGCAGGCAGCTGCGCCGACTGGACATGCCCAGACGGGTGACGTGTCTGGCGTCGTCATCCGACGGCCGCCATCTCTTCACCGGCAATAGCGACGGCAGCGTGCTCCTCTTGCGACTTGGTCCATCCGAGTATCTATCCGGCAAGTCGAAAAGTCCGGGTTCCAATCCTCTCGACGGCCTGCAACGTGCCGACATTTCCGACTCCGAACTGGCCCTGGCAACCGACAAGCTCACGGACGCACCGCCACGAGAGTTGGTGGCCGTCCTGGGTCAAGGCCCGCTGCGGCACGGCGGCGGTATCAATGCCATGACCATCAGTCCAGACGGCAAGTACGTGGCCAGTGCCGGCGACGATCACCGCGTCAAGATATGGGATGGCGCGACCGGCAAGCTGCTTCGGGAATGCAACGGACACACGTCCTCAGTCCTGAGCCTGGAGTACAGCGCGGACGGTAGCTTGCTTGCGTCGGCCGGCAGGGACAACACAGTTCGCATCTGGAATCCCGCGGACGGCAAGCAGCGCGAGATGTTTCGTGATAATCTGGGCGATGTCGTGGTGCTGGCCTTCGATGCGCGGGCCGCACGGATCGCCTGCGGATGCAATAACGGCGGCATCAGAGTTTTCAGCATGCGTCCTGACAAGCCGCTCCCGTGGCTCACTGGGCATGCCGGCTTGATCAAGAGATTGGCGTTCAGCGCGGACGGCGCCAGCCTCTATTCGGCCGGCATTGATGGCCGGCTTTTCGATCGACAGCTGGGCGTCAACAAGCTCGACGCCGAGCTTCAAAACAAGGGAGGTCTCGGACATCCGTGTTTTCTTCCAGACAAAGGCGGCATGATCGCTGTCGATCCCGACGGCAAGGTCATCCAGATTGCCTGGGATGGCGAGCGCAAGCTGCTACCGCTGAAAGGGTCGCCGCGCGCGACAGCCATGGCCGTCTCCAGCAACGCCAAGATCTTGGCTGTTGCTGACTCCGATGGAACCATTGGCCTGCATGACCGCATCACCGGCCGGCGACTGCGCCTGCTGCCGAACCGCTTCCCCGTCATCAGCCTCGCTTTCAGCGGCAACGGCGAGGTTCTGCTCGTGGAGACAGCACATGGCTTTCGCGTCTGGCAACTTGACTCGTGGAAAGAGACGGTGCTGCTCATCGGCCATCACGACGCTGTACGCAGTCTCGCCCCAACACCGGACGGCAAGTCTCTGATCTCTGGCGGACTGGGCGGCTCCATACTCTTGTGGGATCTCGCGAAGGCGACGGCGAGCCAGGGACTTTATCACGGCGACGGCACGCCCTTGACCAGCCTGTCGCTGGCGCCGGACGGCGGCCGACTGGCAGCATCGTCGCGCGGCCGCTGGATCAAGTCCTGGACTGTGCCCGCCGGCAGAGAAATCTTCGCGCGCCGCCTCACCGTCATCCCCAATAACATTGCCTGGTCGCCGGACGGCCAGCAGGTTGTCATCGCGCTCGAAAACGGCAATCTCGAAACATGGGACGGAACGAGCAGCCTGCTGAGATCATCGCTCAAGACGCATCCGACGGGAATCAGCAGATTGGCCTTCAGCGCCGATGGCCGGCGTCTGGCCACAGCCGGCCGCGAACGCGCCGTCAAACTCTGGCAGTGGCGGCCCTTTCGCGAGCTGACCCCATTCTATCTGACACATCCGATCGATAGCCTGGCCTTTGCGTCAGACAACGAACGCCTGGCCATCGGCAGCAATGAAATTCACATCAAGGACACGCTCCGCAACAAGAACGTGGCGGAGTTGGAAGGAGGCACGCCCCCCATCCGCCTGGCCTATCATCCACGCAAGGCATTTCTTGCCAGCGCCGATGCCGCCGGCCATCTCAACATCTGGCACGACACGACGAATGTCTGCCGCTGGCGATTTTCCGCCGCGCTGCACAGCGTCGCCTTCTCCGCCGACGGCCGTTACTTGTTCGCCGGCAGCGCTTCCGGTTTGATAATGGTTTTTCGCGTGCCTTCCTGAAAAGTCGATAGACGCTGCATGCGCCGGCGACCCGTTCTACAATTCCCGACGCGCCTTGCTATAAAGAAATGAGTTTGTCCGCGGTTCTCCCAAGTCCCCATGGGTAAGCACGGAATGCCGAAGCGCACCGACCTCAAGAAGATTCTGCTCATTGGCTCGGGGCCGATCATCATCGGCCAGGCGTGTGAGTTCGATTACAGCGGTACCCAGGCGTGCAAGGCCCTGCGCGAGGAGGGGTACGAGGTGGTGCTGGTCAACTCGAACCCGGCCACCATCATGACCGATCCAGGCACGGCCGACCGCACCTACATCGAGCCGCTTGCCTGGGAGGTCATTGCTCAGGTCATCGAGCGCGAACGTCCGGACGCGATCTTGCCGACGCTTGGCGGGCAGACGGGTCTCAACATCGCCATGGACCTGTTTCGCCATGGTGTGCTCGAGAAATACGGAGTGGAGATGATCGCGGCCCGTGCCGACGTCATCGACAAGGCGGAGGACCGGCAGAAGTTCAAGGAAGCGATGATCAAAATCGGTCTCGACGTGCCGCGCAGCGGGTTGGTGCGCAGCCTGGCCGAGGCCCAGACGGTCCGCGAGGATATCGGTTTGCCTTGCGTGTTGCGGCCGAGCTTCACGCTGGGCGGTTCCGGCGGCGGCATCGCTTACAACCGCGAAGAATTCAACGATCTCATCACCTATGGTCTCGGGTTAAGCCCGGTCGGGCAGGTGCTGATCGAGGAATCGGTCATCGGCTGGAAGGAATTCGAGCTGGAGGTGATGCGCGACCTGGCTGACAACGTCGTCATCGTCTGTTCAATCGAAAACCTGGATCCGATGGGCGTGCACACGGGGGACTCGATCACCGTGGCCCCGGCGCAGACCTTGACCGACAAGGAGTATCAGCGGATGCGCGATGCCGCCATCCGCATCATTCGTGAGATTGGGGTCGAGACGGGCGGCAGCAACATTCAGTTCGCCGTCCACCCGGAGACGGGCCGGATGATCGTCATTGAGATGAATCCGCGCGTGAGCCGGTCGAGCGCCCTGGCAAGCAAGGCCACCGGCTTTCCGATCGCCAAGATCGCTGCGAAACTGGCTGTCGGGTATCGGCTTGATGAGCTACGGAACGACATCACGCGCGAAACACCGGCCTGCTTCGAGCCAACAATTGACTACGTGGTCACCAAGATCCCGCGCTGGGCATTCGAGAAGTTTCCGGACGCCAATGCGACACTGACGACACAGATGAAGTCCGTCGGCGAGACGATGGCCATCGGCCGCACTTTCAAGGAATCGTTGCAAAAGGCGCTGCGCGGCCTGGAGACGGGTCAATTTGGCCTCGGCTGTGACCGTCACGATCTCTGGGGCACGCTTGCACAGCCGGACGGCGCCGCCATTGTGCAAAAACTGTCAACACCGAACTCGGAGCGCATCTGGTATGTCCGCTACGCCATCAAGGCGGGCATGAGCATCGACGAGATTCATCAGCGCAGCCGGATTGACCCCTGGTTTCTGCATCAGATCCGCGAGATCATCGCAACGGAGGACAAGCTCCGCGCTTGCCCGAGCCTGGACGCTGCCGATGCGGATTTGTGCTGGCAAGCCAAGCAGCATGGATTCGGCGACAAGCAACTCGCCCACCTGTGGAACTCGACCGAGCGCGAAGTGCGCCGGGTCCGCCAGGAGCGAGGCGTCGAAGCCGTCTTCAAGCTCGTGGACACCTGCGCTGCCGAGTTCGAAGCGTACACACCGTACTTCTATTCGACGTACGAGCGCCCGGAACGCCGGCTGCAGGGTGCCGACACGCTCAGCTCCGCCCCTACCCCCGAATGGAGAGGGCAGGACGAAACTCGTCCCAACGATGGCCGGCGGCGCATCATGATCCTGGGCGGCGGACCCAATCGCATCGGCCAGGGCATTGAATTCGACTATTGCTGCTGTCAGGCGGCCTTCGCTCTCAAGGAAGCTGGCTATGAGACCATCATGGTCAATTCCAATCCGGAGACCGTGTCGACGGATTATGACACCAGCGACCAGCTCTTTTTCGAGCCGTTGACCAGCGAGGACGTGCTCAATATCTGCGATCGCGTGCGACCGACCGGGCTGATCGTTCAGTTCGGCGGACAGACGCCGCTGAACCTGGCCCGCGCTCTCGAGCGGGCCGGTGCCCCGATCATCGGCACCAGCGTCGATTCCATCGACATGGCCGAGGATCGCGAGCGCTTCCAGGTTTTGGTGGAGCGTCTCGGCCTCAAGCAGCCGGCCAATGGGACGGCACTGGACGTCCAGCAGGCCATCCACATCGCCCGTCGCATCGGCTATCCGGTGCTGGTCCGGCCCAGCTACGTGCTCGGTGGGCGGGCCATGGAGATCGTCTACGATGAGGAATCGCTCACCAAGTTCGTCCTACGCGCCCTGGAAGTCTCGGCCGGTAAACCGATCCTCATCGACAAGTTCCTGGAATCCGCCATTGAGGTGGACGTCGATTGCTTGTCGGACGGCCAGCGAACCATCATCGGCGGCGTCATGCAACATATCGAGGAAGCCGGGGTTCATTCCGGCGACTCGGCTTGCGTCATTCCGCCGCATAGCTTACCGCCCGAGATCGTCGAGGAGATCAAGCGGCAGACGCGCGCCATGGCGATGGAACTGAACGTCAAGGGCCTGATGAATGTGCAGTTCGCCGTCCAGGCGAGCGAAGGATTTACCGTCTACGTGCTCGAAGTCAACCCGCGTGCCAGCCGGACCGTCCCCTTCGTCGCCAAGGCGACAAACGTTCCCCTGGCTCGACTGGCATCGCTGGTCATGGTCGGCAAGACGCTGGACGAACTGGGTGTCTTCGATGAGGTCGTGCCCGAGCATTTCTCGGTGAAGGAGAGCGTCTTTCCCTTCAACAAGTTTCCAGGCGTGGACATCATCCTGGGTCCGGAAATGCGCTCGACCGGGGAGGTCATGGGCATTGCTGACAACTTTCCGATGGCGTTCGCGAAGAGCCAGCTGGCGGCCAACAGCGCGTTGCCGCAAAGCGGCAATATATTCATCTCGGTGGCTGACCGTCACAAGACGGAGGTCGTCTCTGTCGCCCGAGCGTTGGCGGACATGGGCTACAGCCTGATCTCGACGCACGGCACCGCCCAGGTGCTGCAAGCGGCCGGCATCGACGTCCAGGAGATTCCCAAGATTCAGGAAGGGCGGCCCAATCTGCTCGATTACATGAAGAATGAGCAAGTGGCCCTGGTCATCAACACTCCGAGCGGCAAGGGGGCACGAACGGACGAGGGCAAGATTCGCGCCGCTGCCGTGGCACACGGAGTGACGTGCATTACCACTCTGGCCGCCGCTCAGGCCGCGGTGGAAGCGTGCCGGGCGCTGCGGCGCGGGCAGCTCACCGTGAAGGCATTGCAGGACTGGTTTACAAGGTGACTGCTGCAGTGTTGCATTGTTGAAATGCGCCGGCAAATTATCTGTTCCGCGCCGCCTGGCGTGTGTATACTAGTTCACAGTTGCTCCCAGCGGGGGGCGTTTCGCGCGTTTCTTTTTTGAGGAGGCCCTTCATGGGCAAGAAGTTGTACGTGGGCAATCTGCCCTACACCATCACCGATGGGGATCTGGAGCAGATGTTCTCGGCCCACGGAACCGTTCAGTCGGCTCAGGTGATCATGGACCGTGACACGGGCCGATCCAAGGGTTTCGGGTTCGTGGAGATGGGCAGCGACTCCGAGGCCCAGGCGGCCATTTCCGCCCTTAACGGCGCCGATAAGGATGGTCGGACGTTGACGGTGAACGAGGCGCGGCCCAAGACCGACGGCGGCGGCGGTGGTCGCGGTGGACGTGGCGGCGGTGGTGGCGGCGGCGGACGCGGTGGCCATGGCGGCCATGGCGGCGGTGGCCGTGGACGCTACTAAGCAAATTTCCCAGATTGCTCTCCACCGCGTGGCGAGAATCAAGGAACCCGGCTTCCGATGGAGGCCGGGTTTTTGCGTTTGACCCCGGTTGTGCAACCGCCCTGGTCGATAACGCTCCACTGCATCAAGCTGACATGGCAGCCGACGCTGCACGACATCAGCCAGGCGACTCTAGCGAGGTGTCCATGCCCGTTCTACTCATCGGCACGCTCGACACCAAGGGGCAAGAGATCGCGTTTGTCCGCGAGTTGCTGACACGCGAGCGTGTTGCCACGCTCACGGCCGACGCCGGCGGGCTGAG
The DNA here is from genome assembly GCA_016873095.1 of Planctomycetota bacterium. Lineage (GTDB taxonomy): Bacteria > Planctomycetota > Planctomycetia > Gemmatales > Gemmataceae > VGYC01. The sequence continues at coordinate 21,519 of VGYC01000024.1, forward strand.
CCCGCCTCCGTTTCAACCCGACATCACGCGCGATGAGTTGTTCGCCGCCGCCGATGTGAAGCTTGCGGATATCATCAAGGCCGGTGATCGTGGCCGAGCGGTCGAGGCGGCGGCGCGCGGCGCGGCGGCCATCGCCGTGGATCTTTGCAAGCGCGGCGAACTGGACGGCATTCTCGCCCTCGGCGGCTCGGCTGGCACGACCATCGGCACCGCCGCGATGCGCGCCCTCCCCTTCGGCGTCCCGAAGCTCATGGTCTCCACTCTCGCCAGCGGACAGGTCAAGCAGTATGTCGGCGTCTGCGACATCCTCATGTTGCATTCCGTCGTCGACATCAGCGGTCTGAATCGCATTAGCCGCACCGTCCTGGCAAACGCAGCAGCGGCCATGGCAGGCATGGGCAGAAATCGGCACGCAGAGGACAGAAGTCAGCAGTCGGACAAACACGTGATCGCCGCGACGATGTTTGGGGTGACGACGCCTTGCGTGGAGGCGGCCCGCAGCATCGTGGAGAAGCGTGGCTTTGAGGTGCTGGTCTTTCATGCCACGGGGACCGGCGGCATGACGATGGAATCATTCATCCGCGACGGCCTGATGCGCGGCGTGCTCGATCTCACGACCACGGAACTGGCGGATGAGCTGGTCGGCGGCATTCTCACGGCGGGACCAGATCGCATGACAGCGGCTGGACTTCGCGGCGTCCCGCAGGTGATCTCGCTTGGCGCGCTCGACATGGTAAACTTCGGGCCCCCGGACACGGTGCCCGAGCGGTTCAGGAGTCGCCGTTTCTATCAGCACAATCCAACGGTGACGCTGATGCGGACCACGCCCGCGGAAAACGACCGCCTTGGCCAGGAGATCGCGCAAAAGGCCAGCGCCGCCGCCGGACCGACGACCGTGCTGGTCCCGCGCCGCGGCGTGTCGGCCATCGATCGCGAGGGGCAGCCATTCTGGTGGCCGGAAGCCGACGCCGCACTCTTTCAGAGTCTGCGCAACTGGATGAGCCCGCAAGTAAGGCTCATCGAGACAGACCTGCATATCAACGACCCCGAGTTCGCGGAGCTGGCGTCAAGCGCGCTGCTGGAGATGCTGGCAATCCAGGAAAGTCGCTGAGCCCGACGCACCTGCGTGCTATTCAAGCTTCGCGCAGGCGTGCCGGGCTCAGTGCTGAGCTGGCAATACGGCGAACCAGAATCATGGAGGCGAGGTCGGCAAGATCTCCTCGTACTCGGAGAAGTCCTCGTTCTGGCCTTCGCGGGCGGCTACCATGAGTAGGTCGTCATTCATCTCATCGCGGGCGAAGATCTTGCGAAACTTGGTGATGAACTTGCCCTCGATGAGGTGGCCGGCCAGGTGGCGGAGATTCTTGACATCCTCGGGCGGGGCTTCGCGGACCAGGTAGCCGAAGGGTCGTTCTTGTCGGGCCTTGGCCAGCCGGGCATGAATGACCTTGATGATCGCGGCGGAACGCTGTGCGTCCTTCATGTCCGCCTGGGTGAAGCCTTCATCGACATTTGGAACTCTCTCGCTGTAGGGCGCCTGGCCTTGCAGCACCTTGATGTCGGCGGCGGTGAAGCGGCGTGCCCATTCCATCGTCGTCGGGGTGTGTCCCTGCTTGTTGGGCAACGGCCTCTGGCCCGGCTGAAAGTTGAAGCCGAGGGCCTGCCCGCGTTGCAGGATGCCGGGAATGTCGCCGCCGATAACCTTGAGCCAGTCGCCGCCACGACCGGGCAACCCGCCCGGCGTGCAGCCGGAAGCCGCTTGCAGCATCGGCAGCCAGGTGTACTTGTAGCTCATTTCGCCCGGCAGATCGACCTTGTAGGGCGCCTGAACATAGAAGAGGGCTTCGGTCTTGTCCTTCACCGAGATCTGCGTGATCTTGAGTGGATAGACCAGCTTGTCGGAGCTGAACTGGAAGCGTGTCGGCGTGACCTCGCCGGCGAAGCTGCCGTCCTTGTTCTTCTTCATCTGCATGGTGTCGATCTTCATGACCGTGAACAGCCATTTCTTCTGTACGTAGTGGTTGAGCGTGGCCTCGTCGCCGGAGTAGCTGTACTTGTTATCCTTGAGCCACTGAAAGAGATCGTCGGCGCGGTCGGCGGCGATGATCTTGTAGTCCAGCGAGCCGACGACGCCGGCTTCGAGGACAACGACGGCCGGCTTGCGAAACTGTTCGGAGAGCTTTTCGCTCTCCTCGCGAGCGCCGCCGCGCCCCTTGGCAAAGGCTCCAAGATTGCGCAGACGCCGCACGGGCAGCAGGTTGGAATGCGGGAACTCGCGCTTCTTCATGATGGAGAATACCGCGAGGTGCTTGAAGAAGTCGCGGGGCATCTCATGCAGCGTAGGCCGCGACGGCGTCGGGATCACCATGCCGAAGTCCTGGGCATTGCCCTCGAACTTGGGTTGCACGGTGAAGCTCTCGAGCTTCTTCTCCGGATCCCAGGTGATGAAGGCCTTCTGGGCCGGCTGCAGAATGTCGGCGTTCTTGGCCGAGAAGTAACAGCAGGCAGCGTCGAGCGTTGCCGGGACAGCGCCGGCCAGGGCTAGCGATGCCGCCAGCATGAGCCAATTATGTCGCATATCGATGCCCTCTCATTGAAAGGATGCGCGAGTACGAATCGTGACGGAGGTTCCCTATATCGACGATTCGCCGGACACAAAGGATTACTTTATCAGCTCCTTGTAAGCTTCCTCGCTGAAGCCCACGAGCAGCGTCTTGCCCTTGCGGATGGTCGGCGCCCGCAAGTTGCCGGACGGACCCAGAAGATGCGCCAGCAGCGTCTCGTCGTCCGGCTTGTCGTTTTTCATGTCGAAAGTGACGATCTTTTTCCCGCGTGCGGCGACGACCTTGCTTGCGGCGCGCGCCAGGGCAAGGGCCTCCTTGGGGCCCTGTTTTTGCTTGCTCGCATCCTGGACTTGCGAAATGCCGACGACGTTGGACTCAAGGAACCCTTGAGCCTTCTGGCAGCTCGTTCAGGACTTGCGGTGGTACAGCCAGTCGATCTTGTTCATTGTCGTTACCCTTGCAGTTTTAGCGCGGCTAGGCATCGCCCCGTATTCTCTTTCTATGGCGCGGCTGCTGTTCTGCCTCGTCTTGCTCCTCGCGGGGCCCGTCCTTTTTCCGCTCGGGTCGAAACAGCGATTCAAATACGGGCAAGGCTTCGGGGGGAAACGAGATCAACGGCAGGTCCTGCTTGGCAGGTTTATTCTCGCTATCGACGTCAAACCAGTGGAGCTGGGCGTCCACGCCGGACGCCGCGCAGCCCGGACAAACGTAAGCCGTCATCGCGATCTTCAGAGTGTCGTCGTCGTTGCCGCCGTCGTCGAAGCGCTCCAGCTGTCCTTCGGCGAAGTCCTTTTGCAGCAGTTCGATGGTCCTGGCTCGATCGCCGTCCATAAGGACCATGCGCGTGCCCAGGTCCCTCTTTTCCTTCCAGCGGTTGCAGTCCACGCAAAACGGCGTGCCGGCAATGATCACGCCCAGAATGCAGCACATGAACAGGACGCCCAGAATCTCGATGCCCCAGTAGATGAAGGTGCCGACGTAGCCGAGGTTGATGCCGCCGCCGCGTCCGGCTCGGCCGAGCAACTGCACGCCTGCCGTCGCTTGCGCGTCGATGAACTGGCCAAATGTCAAGCCCGCCTCCCTGGCGCCGCTGTGAACGTAATCGAAGTAGTGCATCGCCGCCATGGCGACAATGCCACCCAGCATTCCGGCCACGACTCCAAACCACGGACTGGTCACCTTTCCGGCATGCATGCCCAGCCAGCCGGCCATGACGACCACCACACCGATGGCAATCGGAAATACGAAGATCAGGTAGAACCACTGGCCGATGAAGCTGGCCAGCCAGCCGCTCGCCACGCCGGCGACAAGAACCAGGACCAGCACGAGCATGGCCCCAAGCGCGGGGATATTCCCGGAGGCCTGGTGCGGCTCAGCCTCAAAGCTGGGCAGGCGCGGCGGCTCGTATTCTGCGGCCGCCGGCACGGGCGGCGGAGTCTGGCGGGCGCGGGGGACAGCTCGCGCGTTCGTGTCTTCCGCCTCGGGCAAGCGAAATTTGTGCCGGCATTGCGGACAGGCAATCAGCACGCCGCTCTTGTCGTCGCCGGCCCTCAACGATTTGCCACAATTGGGACAGGTGCACTGAATCATGGCTTTACCAAGAATCTCCTGGCTGGGCTCAGTGCCGACCGGCGCAGGCGCGCAAGCGGCTCCCGGGATTCTGACGCATTTCGCAGCCGGGCTAATACGTCGCCATCTCGGTATCGATCCGTTCGGCCCACGCCAGGATGCCGCCCTTGAGATTTTTCAGGCGCGTAAAGCCTTGTTCGCGCATGAACTGTACCGCCCGAGCGCTGCGCATTCCGCTCTTGCAGTGAACGATGATCTCCTTGGAACGGTCCAGTTCGCCGAGCCGGCCGGGCAACTCGGCCAGTGGGATCAACACGCTGCCGGCGATCCGGCAAATCTCGAATTCCGGCGGATTGCGCACGTCGAGAATGACTACCGGCTCGCCATTTTTCACGCGGGTGTTCAATTCCTCGACGGTGATTTCCCAGGTCTGCGCGCCGGTTGCCGCCGGCGGCGCCTCCTGGCCGCGGACGCCGCAGAATTCCTCATAGTCGATGAGCTTGGTGATGGTCGGCCTGTCGCCGCACAGCGGGCAATTGCGATTGCGGCGAACCTTGAACTCCTGGAAACGCATCTCGAGGGCGTCGTAAAGCAGCAGCCGGCCAATGAGCGGTGACCCACGGCCCAGGATCAGCTTCACAGCCTCTGTCGCCTGGATGCAGCCGATTAGCCCAGGAAGGATGCCCAGCACGCCACCCTCGGCGCAGCTCGGCACCTCGCCGGGCGGCGGCGGCTCTGGATACAGGCACCGATAGCACGGCCCGTGCGGCGGATAGAATACCGATGCCTGGCCGTCGAATCGAAAGATGCTGCCATAGACATTCGGCTTGCCCAGCAGCACGCTGGCATCATTGGTGAGATACCGGGTCGGAAAATTGTCGGTGCCGTCGATAATCAAGTCGTACGGCTCGATTATGCCAATGGCGTTCTTGGCGGTGAGCCGGGTCTCGTAGAGATCGACGACGACTTCCGGGTTGATGGCCTGAATGCGGTCGCGCGCGGAATGCAGCTTGGGCCGGCCAACGTCCGGCGTGCCGTGGATGACCTGCCGTTGCAGGTTGCTGAAATCGACAACGTCGAAATCGACCAGGCCAATCCGGCCGATTCCAGCCGCGGCGAGATACAGTCCCAGCGGAGCTCCCAAACCACCGGCGCCGATCAGCAGGACCTTCGCCGCCTTGAGTTTCTTCTGCCCGTCAACGCCGACTTCCGGCATGATCAGGTGCCGGCTGTACCGCGACATCTCCTTCGGAGACAGCTGGATCCCGTCACCGGTCAGTTCTAGGGTTGCAGACATTCTCGTGTTCTTCTCCGCAATTGTTCGAGTTGCTACCAGGGAGTCATGAAATGACCATCTAGCATCCTAAAGTAATCTGCGCGTACCGGCAACCGTGGTGTTTCTTGTCCGCAAGGGCTACGGCGCATACGACAATCGCATGAAATCCACATTACCTTGCCTGGCAATACTGGTTGCATGGCTCCTCTTGACACCTTTGACCGCTGCCGACGAGTCAAAGCTCTCTGCCGCCGACTGGCCGCGCTGGCGCGGTCCGAATGCGGATGGCGTCGCCGACGGCGGCAAGCTGCCGTTGCGCTGGAGCGTCGAGGACAACATTCGCTGGTCCGTGAAGCTGCCCGGGTGGGGCACCAGCTCACCGGCCGTGTACGGCCAGCGCGTGTTCATCACCTCGCAGACCCAGGAAGGCAACAAGAAGTCGCTGCTCACGCTGTGTTATCACCGCGCTACGGGCAAGATGTTATGGCGGCACGACTTTGGATTTGGCGTCAATCAATCGACCAACAAGAAGTCCAACCTGGCCGTCAACACCCCCGCGGTCACGGCCGATGCCGTCTATGTTGCCTTCGGCAACGCCGATGTTGCTCGCTATTCCCACGACGGCAAGCTGTCCTGGGTGACGCGCTACCTGCCGCGCTTCGGCGACCCAAAGATGGCCTGGGGTTATTGCCTCAGCCCGCTGGTCGTGGACGATGGCGTGCTCTTTCCGTGGAACCATCACAAGGGGCCGTGCTTCCTGCTGGCGCTGGATCGGCAATCCGGCGACATTGCCTGGAAGAAGGAACGGCCCATCGGCACGGCCCACGCCACGCCTTTGCTGGTCGAGCACCACGGGCAGCGCGATCTCCTGGTGCCGGGACAGAACCGGCTCACCGCCTTTGATGCCAGGTCGCACGCCGAGCTATGGAGCTATGGCGAGGGTTCGGGACCGTACAATGGCGAAATCATCTCCAGCCCAGTTCACGCCGACGGCGTCGTCTACCTGCAACTCTGGCGGCAGAGCCTGATCCACGCCATCCGCCTGCGCGGCGACCAGAAGCCGCCCGAGAGAATCTGGGTCAGCAAGAAGCCAGGCCCGGTCGAGCCATCGCTGCTCTTCTATCGCGGCCTGCTCTACTCGCTCCTGGACAACGGCGTGCTCGTCTGCCTCGACGGCAAGACGGGCGACGAGGTCTATCGCGAACGGCTGGCCGGCGAATGCAACTCGTCACCGGTTGCCGGCAACAAACATGTCTATGTCAGCGACAACGCCGGCAAGACGTATGTCGTCAAGGCCGGCCGAGAGTTCCGCTTGGTGGCCACCAACAGTCTTGGCGAACGCATCACCGCTTCGCCAGCCATCTCTGGCGACCAGATGATCTATCGAACCGATTCGCATCTCTACTGCATAGGTCGAGGCGCGAAGCCCTAAAACGGATCCGTTGCGTTGCCACCCCGGTCTCTTACCCCCGGCAACGAATATTTACTCGGCGTCGCGGTGCACCGTTGCCGGCGAGAAGGCCGGCAGACAGATGGCGATGTACTCGGCGCCGTCCGGCCCGGGGGTGCTGTACTGAATCCATTCGCCCTTGTGGGCGACGACGGCCTGTCCAGCGTTCACGTCCATGGTCCCCGCCTTGTGTTTCACGCGCAGCGTTCCCTTGAGCACGATGGTGAACTCGTTGAACTCGGGCGTCTGCCCCGGTTCCACCCACCCCGATGGACTGCGCATGTGCGCCACGCTGATCGCGTCATCCCGGCTATTGACCCGGCCAATGAACTCATCGATCAACTTCGGCTTGTTGCCGGCCGCCTCGATTCGGGTCGGCTTGGCTATCAGGGTCGGCATGCCATGCTCCTTTGATGTGAGTACATTATTCTTGCGGGCGCGCCGCAAAGCAAGCGAGCTCAAGTAAATGAATTTTAGCAAATGCGTGCTACGCGGAATGATTGCAGGTGTCCTGTGTGGCGCTGTGTACGGCTGCCGGGGTTTCGATTCCGAGCCTGCTCCGATCATGAGCAAGGAGTTGTCGATGGCCATCGGCGCGGTCTTCTTTGGTGTTTTCGGTGCAGCGGGAGGTGGCCTCATCAGTTGCATTTCTCAATTATTCTACCCACAACCTCCGCCGTCCGACTATGAACGCAACGACTCCGCAAGCGAACAGTCCGAGCATTGATAGCAACCACTATCCATCTACACTTCCCGAACGCGCCGTGGGACACAGGCTTACGCGATCTCTTGTAGCGCGGCGCGAACCTCTTGAATGCTGGCGTCGAGGGTGGAGGTGCCGGCGGTGAGGCCGACTGTGCGCATGCCGGCAAACCAGACGGGGTCGAGATCGGCGGCGGACTGGACATGGAAGGCCGTGACGCCACGCTCCTGGCAGCGGGCCACCAGTTCGCGGGTGTTGTTCGAGTTCTTGCCGCCGACCACCACCATCGCTTGAACCTGTTCGAGCAAACGCTCCAGGGCCTTCTGGTGGTCCTTGGTGGGATGGCAAATCGTATCGACGAAGCGAATCTCGGCATCGGGATTCTGCTTCGCGATCGCTTCGCGCACCGCTGCGGCCAGACGCGCCGGCGTGGTCGTCTGGCACATGATCCCCAGCCGGCGCGACGGGTAGCGGCGCACATCTTCGACGCGTTCCACGACCGCGAAATCGCTCAAGTCCTCGACGATCCCCTGCACTTCGACATGCCCAGGGCGACCGACGACGATCACGAAATAACCGTCGCGCTGCAGGTTCTGCGCCGCCTGATGAGCGCGAGCGACGAGGGGACAGGTCGTGTCCACGAGCGCCTTGCCGGCCGACTCCAGCCGCCGCCGCTCCTTGTCGCTGATGCCGTGGGCGGTGATGAGCACCGTCTCGGTGACGGGGAGCGATCGGCGTCCGTTTTCCGCGAGCATGCGGAAGCCGCGGTCGCGCAACCGCGTCAGCACCGCTTCATTGTGCACCAGCTCACCATGGATGGTGACCTGATCGGGGCGCTCGACCCGGTCGAGCACGGCCAGGGCGTCGCGGACGCCGAAGCACATGCCCGCGACATCTGCCAGCAGAACTTGCATGCGCGCTTCCTTTCAATCTTTGGCGATCCAGTCCATGAACCGCGAATCGGGGCACCGCGTAACCGCTTTGCCGGGCAAAGCATGGTTGCAAAAAAACTACTGCGGCGTCAGGCCGGGCAGCAGCCGCGGCTTGTCGTTGCTGGCGGGTGTCATGGCCAGCGCGTCGGTCACAACGCTCTCCAGCACGTGCACATAATCCAGGAATCGTTGCCGCCCGGCGGGGGTCAACCGGACCAGCGTCTGCGGCCGATTGTTGCCGTAGCTCTTCCAGACCTCGACCAGGCTCGCTTCGCAGAGGATCTGCAGGTGCCGGCTCAGATTGCCGTCGGTCAAGGAACACAGGTCCTTGAGGTCGTTGAAGACCAGTCCCTGCGGATGGCCCGCCAGCGACGTGAGGATGCCGAGTCGGGCCTTCTCGTGAATGACGCGGTCCAGCCCGTCGTAGGCATATCGGCCTGGGCTGTCAGGCAAGTTCTTGTTCTTCGCCATGTCGCCGCTCCAGGGCCCAGTAAAGGATCGCCGCCGTGGTCAGCTGGCCGATGCCAAAAGGCAATCCCATCAACCAGGGATTCAAAGCGTATTCACCTTGTGCGAAGGCCAGGCACAGCATGCCGACCATGAAGTAAAACGCGCCGACGGCCAGGGTCGCTTTCGGCAACAGCCGCCAGGACGCGAAAATGCCGAGACTGAAGAGCAGGTTCCACAGGCCGGGAAGCATCCACACGCTGTCGGGAGCGTGCCGCACCAGCACCAGCGTGACAAGTCCGCCGGCCGCGATGGCCGGGCAAAACTGCTCCAGCGCCAGCCGTGTCTTCTCGGGCTCGAGCGTGGAGGCGCGATGGCGCAGATGCCAGATCATCTCGATGCCGGTGGCCAGCATGCTCAGGAACGCAGCCCCTAGCCAGAGCGTGAGATAGATGGCAACGTTGGCCATCGGCTCCGGGAGCCAGATCGACTGCGCCGCCGCCGTGCCCAGGGCCAGCACGCCTGAAAAAGCGATCGGCAGCGCCCGGTAACCCCGAAACACCTCGGTCCGGGCCAGTTGCTGGCGAATCTCGGTAATCTGCGTCAGGGCTTCGTGGAGTTCCATGGCTCGTCCCGGAGGGAGTGTGCCCCTCACAGTGAATACATCGGTCCCTGGACCGATTGAACTTTACATGGCAAAGTCTAGCAGGGCTCTTATCTGAGTCAAGTCCAGTTCTCTTTGTTCTATCGCAACGGTTTTTGCCACGCGTCCCTGAGTTCGTCCAGCGCCAGCCACACGATCCATTCACCGTTCGCGCCGGCGATACGCAGTCGCTTGTCGGCAACCGTCCTGCCCAGTAGCTGAACAGGAATCGAGCTTGCTCGTTCGCGAAACGTTGCTTCATGCTCGGGCATCACTTCAACGATAAAGCGCGACGTCGACTCCGAAAACAGCTCGACGGAATCGGGCAAAGGCCGCGCTGACAGGCCGGTGACATCGGCGCCGATGTCGCCGGCAAAGGCCATCTCCGCGAGGGCGACGGCCAGGCCGCCCTCACTCAGGTCGTGGCAGCTACGCACCAGGCCGGCAGCGATGGCCGTGTGCAGCGCTGCGAAGATCCGCGGGGCCAGTTCGAGGTCCACTTGCGGGACTGTGCCGCCGTTCTGCCCCGTGACCAGGTGCAGGTGTGAGCCGCCCAGCTCATCGCGCGTGACGCCAATCAAGAACAAGAGATTGCCAGGTTCCTTCAGATCCATGGTGACGCAGCGGCGCACGTCCGGCACCCGGCCCATGGCGCTGATGAGCAGCGTCGGCGGGATCGTGATAGTCCTGTCGCCGGCGCGGAATTCGTTGTTCAGGCTGTCCTTGCCGCTGATGAACGGCATGTTGAAGGCCAGGGCCACGTCGCGGCAGGCCTCGGCGGCACGAACCAGCGACCCGAGCACTTCCGGCCTGTCGGTATTGCCCCAGCAGAAATTGTCGAGCAGGGCGATGAAGCGCGGATCGGCGCCAACAGCCACGACGTTGCGAACCGCCTCGTCGATGGCTGCCGCCGCCATCGCGTACGCATCGAGATCGCCGTAGCGCGGATTGATGCCGCAACCGACTGCGAGACCCTGCCGGCTGCCGAGCACGGGCGTGACGACCGCCGCGTCGCCTGGGCCGTCGTCGTGGACGCCGACCAGCGGCTTGATCACCGTGCCGCCTTGGACCTCATGGTCATACTGGCGGATGATCCATTCCTTGCTGCACACGTTGTACGACGACATGATTGCGAGCAAAACCTCGCCGGGACGCGCGGCCGGGTGATGTTCCACGGGAGGGCGAGACTCCACGGGAGGACGAGACTCCACGGGAGCGCAAGGCTCCGCGGGAGGGCGAGGCTCCTGCCGAGCCGCACCATCGTCGAGATTCCGCAAGGTCCGTGGCTCGGCGACAGGCTCGCCTGTCCAGATCGCTCGCCTCGTAATGTCGGGTCTTCCATCGTGCAGGAAGTGCATGTCGAGGTCGGCGACCTGCTGATTGCAATAAAAGAGTCGCAGCTTGCCGGTTTCCTCGAACGTGCCGATGGCGGTGGCCTCGACATCCTCGCCACGGCACAGCGCTTCCAGCGCCGGCCAGCGCTCCGGCGGCACGGCCAGGATCATGCGTTCCTGGGCCTCGGAGATCCATATCTCGGTGTAGGATAGGCCCTCGTACTTGAGGGGTGCGCGGTCGAGGTGGACGGAAGCACCGAGCTTTTCGCCCATTTCGCCGACGGCCGAACTGAAGCCGCCCGCGCCACAATCGGTGATCGCGTGATAAAGACCCAGGTCACGCGCTTGCAAGATCACATCGAGTAACTTCTTCTCTGTGATGGCGTTGCCGATCTGCACGGCGCCGGAACTCACTGTCTCCGATTCGCTGGTCAACTCGATGGAGGAGAACGTCGCTCCGTGGATGCCGTCGCGTCCCGTGCGGCCGCCCACGGCGACGATGAGATCGCCCGCCTTCGGCTGCTTGACGCAGCGATGGACCGGGATCAACCCGACGGTGCCGCAATAGACCAGCGGGTTGCCCAGATAGCGCGTGTCGAAACACACCGCGCCGTTCACGGTGGGGATTCCCATGCGGTTGCCGTAGTCGCGGACGCCGGCCACCACGCCGTGCATCACCTTGCGCGGATGAAGCACGCCGGCCGGCAAGCTTTCTGGAGGTGTGTCGGGCGGTGCAAAGCAAAAGACGTCGGTGTTGCAGATCGGCTTGGCGCCGAGTCCGGTGCCGAGCGGATCGCGGATGACACCGCCGATTCCGGTATTGGCGCCGCCATACGGCTCGATGGCCGACGGATGGTTGTGGGTCTCGACCTTGAAGCAGACGTTGAAGCAGTCGTCGAAACGAACCACGCCGGCGTTGTCCTCGAAGACGGAGACGCACCAGTCGTCCTTGCCGAGGCGGCGGCGAATCTCTTGCGTGGCGCCGAAGATGGTTTCCTTCAGGAGGTTGTCGTAGCGCCGCACGCCCCCGGCCTCGTCCGTCAATTCAATCGTCCCCTTGAGAGTCTTGTGCGAGCAATGCTCCGACCACGTCTGGGCCAGCGTCTCCAGTTCCACATCCGTCGGCTCGCGGCCCAGAGAGCGGAAATGTTTCTGGATGGCTTGCATTTCGGCGAAATTGAGCGAAAGCCCGCCCGTCCGGCTGACGGCCACGAGAGCCGTGTCGTCGATCTCGCGAATCGGCACCTCGAGCCGTTCAAACTGATAGGAGGAGCCGGGAGTAAGATGATCGAGCCGCAGTACGCCCTCGATGACCTGTTCGATCGCCTCGTTGGCAAGGACCTTGCGAAACAGGGTATCGCGGGCATCGTCAGGCATGGGGGCCGCTGCGTAATAGCGGCGAAACGTGCGCACGCCCGTGAGGGGGACTCGCAGATAGCGGGCAGCTTCGGCGACGCTCTGGGCGACCGGGTCCATGACGCCCGGCTTGAGCAAAACCGTGGCAAATGGCTGTATTTCCCGGCCATCGACTGACAGTGACTGTACGGCACCCGCCTCGACAAGGCGGCCCAGTTCGGCCAGCGTGTCCACCAGCAACTCGTCGCGCAGCAACTCTGCTTGCTCTCGGCGTAGATTGCCTTCCAGCAGAAAGCCACGCGTGGAACGCTCGACCAGCGGCACGGCACAGTGCGTGTGCGTCAGCAGTTCGTGCTCGCGGCAGACACGCTCGGACTCGGAATCGAAGCGGCGCGGGATTATCTCAACTTCCCAGAGCATCGCGTACCTTCTTGGCTTGAGTGAGCAGCGCGTCCATCGCCTTCCAGTCGCTGGCGTCGAGAGCCTGGCCGAAGTCGCCAAGCCGATGCGTGAGCTGGCCGAGCGCGTCACGGACGGCTGTTTGATTGTGGGCGAAGATGGCCGTCCACAGTTCGGGGTCACCGGCGGCCACGCGCGTCGTGTCGCGAAACCCGGTGGCAGCCAGCTCAAACAGCTCAGCCGGCAGCAGACCCGCTAGTGCCGCGGACAGCAGGTGCGGCAGATGACTCGTCAGCGCCAGCGCCCGGTCATGCTCCTCGGGTGACATCAACTTGACACGCGCGCCCAGGGCCGTCCAGAACGCGCGAATGCGTTCCACGGCGCCGCCGTCGCTGCGCGGCGTCGGCGTGATGACTGTCCAGCGATCCTGAAACAGGTTTGCTGCCGCGAACTCCGGCCCGCGTTTCTCCGAGCCAGCCAGTGGATGGCTGCCGACGAAGTACACATGGCCTGGCAGGTGCTTGTCGATTTCCGCCACCAGCTTTGCCTTGGTGCTGCCGGCGTCCGTGAGCAGGGCCCCGGAGGGACAATGCCTGGCGGCTTCCACAGCTTGCGCGGCGATACGATCCACCGGTGTGGCAAGAACCACGATGCTGGCCTCGCGTACGGCGCCGGCGAAGTCGAGAAAACCATCATCGATCGCGTTCAGGGCACACGCACGCTCGAGACTGCCGCGTGTCCGGCCAACGCCCAGAACGCGCCGGGCGAGCCCGCGTTCCTTGGCCGCCATGCCGATCGAGCCACCGATCAAGCCGACACCAATGATGGTGAGCGTGTGGAACATGGCGGAAGATCCGGCGTGAAACTCTCAGAAAACCGTGGCGCGTGTCTGCTGGAGATTATAGGAACAAGAGGCGATTTTCTTGCTGTCGCGTTCGGTCAGATGGGAAAAAACAGTGAAAAAATGAGCGCGAGATTTGACTGACCTCTTTCCGCAACCTAAGGTTTCGACATCGGAGGGATCGAGGATGCTCGCGGCTGCATGGAATTGGTGGCGGCCGCGATAACTCGAAAGTTCTTCTGATAACCTCTTCATCCTCGAAAAGGCAATGCCGCGACCAGGCGGCAGCGCAAAGCTGCGGGTCCGTCACAACGGGCAGCCGGGCCACCGAAGGGATGGGCGGGTGTGGGAATCGTCAATCTCCCCTCCGTTCTCTCTGCGTGCCCATTGCCAAGCCAGCGAGATGGAGTTGCCAGGCGGCCTTGAAAAAAGGGCGGCCCAATGACGAAGGGGCATTGACATGCGTGACTTCCTGAACCGACTCGCCGAGCTCTATCGCTCGGAAGATGGACCGACGGCGGTGGAGTATGCAGTCATGCTTGCCCTGATCATCGCGGTGTGCGCCGTCTCCATCGCCGCGGTGGGTACGAACACGAACACCAAGTTTGCCAACCCGGTCTTGAGCCAGGCGCTTGGAGGTTCCTAGATGCTGCGTAGTGGTAGTGTTTCTTCATAGGGTTTTCCGAGTTCAGGTTGGCTGCGGGGTGCAATCGGCCGGACGGAAATGAGGCTTCTTTCCTGAAAGGAACGAACGATGCGTAAGTTTTTTGTGGACTTGCTGACGCGTGAAGACGGCCCGACCGCGGTTGAGTACGCCGTCATGCTGGCCCTGATCATTGTGGTGTGCATTACCGCCATCACGGCCATCGGCACCAATGTCAACACCAAGTTCAACACGGTTGCGACCACCCTCGCTTCCTAGTCGAGAAACCGGGTGAAGCGGTTGGGCTCGCGCTGCGGGCCATTGAATTTGGCGAGCCGCGGGGCCACGTGCTCTGCGGCTCGCCTTGTATCGTGCTTGCTTGCTGATTTTGCATCTCGGTGCGTTGGAGGATGTCGTTCATGAGTCTTTTCACAGCAGCTAACTGGCCACTCCTGGTCATCTGCGCAGGTATGATCGCCGCCGCCGTCATCGACTGGTGGAAGTTCAAGGTTCCCAATCGCTTGACGTTTCCTCTCATCATCAGCGGCTGGCTGCTTGGCGTGTGCAATAACTTTGGCCTGGGAGCCGGGGAGGGAGGTGTCGGCGCCAGCTTGCTCGGCACTCTGCTGGCCTTCGGCCTGATGCTGCCCATTTACGCCATCGGCGGCATGGGTGCCGGCGACGTCAAGATGACCATGGGCTTCGGAGCCTGGATGGGCGCGTTCTACGGTTTGCCGGATGGACTCTGGATCATCGTCTACGCATTCTGCGCCGGCACCATCGTTGGTGGTGTCATCGGCATGGCGATGATGATGCTTCGTGGGCGCTACCGGCAGAACGTGGCCAACGTGAAGGAGATTGTCGGCGACCTGTTCACATCACCCAGCATCGGCGAGGTCGCCAATCGCGCCAACAAGCGACGTCCTCGCTGGCACCGGTTGCCCTACGGCGTGCCGCTGTGCATTGGCTTTGTCGGCTATCTGATCTACCTGCACGGTTTCTGAGAATTGCGAGTCTTGACTTGAAACTCGCAACTTGAAACTTGCCAGATCGCCCAGGTTATCGGGTCGGCGGCAAAGAACGCAAAACCGATAGCTTCACTGCAACCGTAAAAGTTCAAGTTATTCTTCCCGCTCGGTCGAAAATAGCATCGTGGCGGGAAACGCGCACGTTTCTTCGACTTGCTTTTCCCGCCACACCGGTGAACCGGAACCGCTGGGAATAGCACCCAAACGGAGGTTCACCGATGAAACCGAAAACGATGATCCTGCTGGTGATGGCGGTCACGTGCGGCCTGGGGGCTAGCTACATGACCAGCCGGTTGCTGGCCGAACGTACGCAGGAGGCGCCGGAGACCGTCAAGGTCCTGGTGGCACGCAAGGAAATGCCGACGGGCACGTCCATAACGAATCCGCCGGATGCATTCATCCCCAAGGAGTACGTACGCGGTACCGAGCCCAAGGACGCGATCGAAAGCTACGATCAGATCAAGGGCCGCGTTCTCAAGCAGCGCTTGCGTGAAGGCGATCACGTTCGTGCCGAGGACCTGATGAGCGACAAGGACGCCCTCATGCAACATCTGTTGCAGAAGGGCTACCGTGCCATCGGCCTGCGCGTCAGCATCGAGTCGATCGCAGGCGGCTTCGCCGCTTTGCCACTTTCGCGCGTGGACATCATCTCCACGGTGCGCCGCGGCGATGAGGGCAAGTCGCATTCGACGACGCTGTTGCAGAACGTTCTCGTGTTGGCGGCGGACCAGCAGACGGTGGCGGATGGCAAGGGAGCCTTGCCGGCCACGACGGTGACCGTTGCTTTGAAACCCGAAGACGTTCAGAAGGTCAACCTGGCGAAAGAAATGGGACAGCTGAGCCTGGCGCTGCGAGCTTTCGGCGACGACAAGCGCATCGACCTTGCTGCGACCACCGGCGACTCCCTGTACGGCGACCGTCGCTCCGAAAGTGAAGGGCCTGCCTTGAACGTGAAGCCGGAAGTTGTGCCAGAGGTCAAACCGGAAGCGCCAACGCCGGAGCAGGAAGCGCCAAAGTTTCGCTACCATGTGACGATCATCACCAACGGCAACAAGCAAGATCGTGTGGAATTCAAGCTGGACGAGAACAATCAGGTCATCTCTTCGCGGCTATTGCCTCAAGAAGGAGCCGTGGTTCCGCGATTGGATCCGCCCAGCACGCCGCCGGCGATGCCGCCGTTGAATCCGGCCGTGCCGCCGCAGTTACAGCCGCCGGGCGCAACGCCCAATGGCGTTCCGCCAGGACAGGCGACGCCCGTGCCGCCGAATTTCTTTTGACCGTGTGTAGTGAGGTGTAGACGCAGGGCGAGGGACGGAAGCCTCGCCATTGAGATTCGCAATCGCAGCGAGGGATCCAGGTGGGTGCCAGCACCTATCCTGCACATCTAATTCGAGAGGTGAAAGGATGCACCGCAACAAGTGCCGATGCCTTATGATCCTGGCGCTCGCCGCTCTGGGACTCATAAGCCTGGGAGAACTGGGGCCGCATGCCGCCGCGCAACAGGTTGTCGGCGGGCCGCGCCTCGACGTACCTCTCGGCTCGACCGTCCCGTTGCAGATGACCAACAAGCAATTCATCCGGGGCGCACGCAGCGAAAACCCGGCTATTGCCACCATCACCATCAAGGTGGACGACCCACGGACCGCGCTCGTCAAGGGCGAGAAAACCGGCATCACCAAGATCACCTTGACGGACAACGTCGGCAATGACGAGGTCTATGAAATCTACGTCGGCAAGTCGAATGAGCAGCTGCGACAGGAATTCCTCGTTTTGGTTCGCAAGGCAATTCCAACGGCCATCGTTGACGCCGTTCCGAGCGGTTCAACCACGATCATCACGGGCACCGTCGCCAATCCGGAGACTATCCAGTCCGTTCTCGAAATTGCCCGCGGCGTATTCGGCGAGGCACAGCCAGGTCGCGGCATCATTAACGGCATGACGGTCGGCGGCGTGCAGCAGGTGCAGCTGGACGTAGTCGTCGCCGTCGTCAACCGCACCGAGCTGCGCAACATGGGATTCGAATGGTTCCAGACCAGCCGGACTCAGTTCATCGGCAACACGTTCAAGAATCAAGCCCCCGGCGACTCGTTCTCGGCGGCAGGAACCCTGCTCAACGTGCTGGCGCCGATCAGCAATTTGGTGTCCACGCCCAACGCCGCTTTTGCGGTGTCCGATAGCCAGAGTTACGGATTCTTCGGGTTCCTGACGGCTCTGCGCAACGAGAATGTGGTAAAGATCATGGCCGAACCACGGGTCGTGACACTGAGCGGTCGGCCTGCTTATTTCGTGGATGGCGGCCAGACTCCCATCATCACCTCGTCGCTTGGCGGAACCAATGTCACCTACAAGAACTTCGGCACGGTTATCAATTTCTTGCCCGTGGTGCTGGGCAACGGCAAGATTCACCTGGAAGTGCAGCCGGAAATCAGCAACTTCGACAATCGCTTCGCGGTCGCCGTCGGCGGCGTCAGCCCCATCGCTGCTCCGGGTTTCAACACCCGGGCGGCCCGCGTTGCCGTGCAGATGGAAGACGGGCAGACGCTTGCCATCGGCGGCTTGATCCAGAACGAAGTCACGGGCCAGGCCAACAAGGTTCCCTGTCTCGGCGACATGCCGTACTTCGGCTACCTGTTTCGCACCGTGAGTTACAGGGAGGAAGAGAAAGAGGTGTTGATCCTGATCACGCCGCACCTGGTTGATCCTCTGGATTGCCTGCAGATTCCCAAGCTTCTGCCTGGTCAGGAAACGCGCAGCCCCGACGACTTCGAGTTGTTCCTTGAGGGCATCCTGGAGGCGCCGCGCGGACAGCGGACCATCTGCTGTCCGGGTCATCGACCGGCGTACGTCAACTCGCCGAATAACGGTACGATTCCCGCACACGGCGCACCCGCGTTGATGAGGCCCAGTCCGTTCCCCAACGCCATGCCGATGCCGGGCGCCGTTCCGCTGCCAGGCGGCCTCCCCGTCCCGAGTGGCGTGCCCGGAACGACGCCCCCGAATCCGTTCCCCGGCCCCAGTGACATGCTGCCGCAGGCCCCGACCCAGCGGTTGATCCAGCCCGCCGGCTCGGCCGGTTTCGAGGAAAGCACGGAGATTCTGATCCCGCAGCCGCTGCCCGCAGGGCCGCTGCTGGCTCCGGCGGAATAACTACCCGTAGGGTCGTTTTTCTCGCTCATGATTCTTAATTTCTCTGCGGCCCGAACAGCATGCAGGCCGAGCATTAACCCGCGCGAAACCCGGTTTCAGACCCGAAACCGGGTTTTTCGCGCCGAGAATTTGGATGACACCGGAAATAATGCTACGGTTCTAGTGGTCTTAAGAGCCGTTCCGGATGCAAGCGGCTCGATGACACTTGGGGCGGGGTGGTGACCTGTTCCAAACGACTATTGCCCAGATTGTTCGAAAGGCAGCTTTTTTTCGGTGGTACCGATGAAGGACGTGCAACGCGTAGCCATCGTGGATCCTTCGGATGCCACACGCGAACCGCTCCGGAACTTGCTCCTGGGGGTGGAGACGGTATGGCTCGAGGCCGAGTGTTCACGCTACGAATTCTTTATTGACGTGGCGCGGCAATCGAATCCGGATCTTGTCGTGGTGTCGCTAGACTCGGACCACGCCAAGGCCTTGCAGCTCATCTCGCACCTGGTAGGCGAATTCCCTGGTATGCCCATTCTGGCAGTGAGTGCCCGCGGCGACGGGCAATCAATTCTGCAAGCTCTACGTGCCGGTGCCAAAGAGTTCTTGACGCAACCTGTGGTGCTCGAAGAGTTGTTGATTGCATTGCAACGGCTGGCGCAGGGCCGGATCGCCAGCGACGGCACCTCGACTTCCAACGGCATCTCAAAGGTCGAATCGCTCGTGGTCGCAGTCATTGGCTCGCGCGGCGGGGTCGGCTGCACCAGCCTGGCCGTCAACGTTGGCTGCAATCTCGCCCAGGATCCGAGACACAATGTCGCTCTCGTCGATCTCGATCTCGCGCTGGGTGACGCCGACGTTGCCCTGGACCTGATTCCGGATTATACGCTGGCGGACGTGGCCCTGAACATTGATCGGCTGGACATGACCTTTCTTCGCCGATCCTTGTGCAAGCACGACACCGGGCTGTCACTCTTGCCTCATCCGATGCAACTGGAGGACATCGGTCTGATTCATGAAGACCATCTCCAGCGCGTCATCAATCTTCTGCGGGCAAGCTATACGCATCTGGTACTCGACCTGAGCAAGCGGTTCACGCCCACCGACTTCACAGCGATGCGACTGGCAGACGTTATTCTGTTGATCGCGCATCTGGAGCTGACCAGCTTGCGCAACGTCGTTCGCATTCTGCACACGTTGCAAACTGAGGACGGCATGGCCGACAAGGTGCGTGTGGTCATCAATCGCGTCGGCTCCGAGGACGGCGAGATTTCGCTGCCCAAAGCCGAAGAGACGATCGGGCAACCGGTCTACTGGCAAATACCCAATGACTACAAGGCCATGGTCGGATCCCGCAACGCGGGGGTGCCATTACTCAAGCACTCCCCACGCAGCAAGGCACACCTCAGCCTGGTAGGCCTGGCCAACGACTTGTGCGGCAAGGAACAGGAAACCAAAAAGGAGCGAAGGAGCTTCTTCTCGTTTAGGTAGATATGAGTGGCACGGAGTCGGAACTCCATGTTGCCAAGGGAGTAGCCATGTCGCGGCTGCAGAGTGGCTTGAAGAACCTGGGGTCATCAACCGGCAACTACAGTCGGCTTGGCGGCTTGTCACAGGCTGGCGGGCTCGATCGGAGTTCCAACAAGAGTTTCGAGGAACTCAAGCGGCTTATCCACGCGAAACTCGTGGACCAGCTCGACTTGTCGCGAGTCAGCGACCTGGCCGGTGACACGCTGCGCCGGGAAATCCGTCTTGTCGTCGAGCGCCTGTGCGATACCGAGAATCCGCTGCTCAACCGCATGGAGCGTGAGCGGCTCATCGACGAGGTACTGGACGAGACTTTTGGCTTCGGCCCGCTGGAAGTGCTGCTCAAGGATCCGACCATCAGCGATATCCTGGTCAACGGCCCGCACAAGATCTTTGTCGAGCGCCGCGGCAAGCTGGAAAAGACGGAGGTCAAGTTCCGCGACAACGAGCACTTGCTGCAGATCATCGACCGCATCGTGTCCAAGGTCGGGCGGCGTGTGGATGAAACGTCGCCGATGGTGGATGCACGCTTGCCGGACGGCTCACGCGTCAACGCCATCATTCCACCGCTGGCCCTAGACGGGCCGAGCATGAGCATACGTCGCTTCGGCGCCAACCCGCTCAAGCTCGAAGATCTTCTGAATTTCAAGGCGTTCACGCCGGAAATCGCCATGTTGCTGGAGGCGTGCATCAAGTCGCGGATGAACATCATCATCAGTGGCGGCACCGGCTCCGGCAAGACGACCTTGCTCAACACGCTGTCCAGCTTCATTCCTCAAGACGAGCGCATCGTGACCATCGAGGACGCTGCCGAGTTGCAGCTGCAGCAAGAACACGTGGTGCGCCTGGAAACGCGTCCGCCCAACATCGAGGGCAAGGGCGCGGTGAGTACGCGCGACCTGGTTCGAAATGCTCTGCGCATGCGCCCGGAACGCATCATCATCGGCGAGTGCCGCGGCGCCGAGTCGCTGGACATGCTGCAGGCCATGAACACCGGGCATTCCGGCTCAATGACCACATTGCATGCCAACAGTCCGCGCGACGGCCAGGCCCGACTCGAAACCATGATCATGATGGCCGGCATGGAACTGCCCATCAAGGCCATGCGACAACAGATTTCGTCGGCCGTCGATTTGATCATCCAGGCCAATCGCCTCCAGGGTGGACCGCGCAAGGTCACATCCATCACCGAAGTGATGAGCATGGAGCAAGATACCATCATCATGCAAGAGGTTTTTCGGTTCAAGCAGCTGGGAATTGACCAGAATGGCCGGGCGTTCGGGCAATTTGAAGCGACGGGAGTGCGGCCGTCGTTTGTCAGCCGCCTCGAAGCCGCTGGCATCAAGCTGCCTTCCAACCTCTTTCAGGAAAGGGTGTTGCTACGCGATTGAGCCTTGAGCTATTCCGTTTCCAGCGTTCCGCAACAGAGTAGATGCCTGAACAATGTACACGGAATGTTGAAAACTTCCTAAGGACAGTGCAATGACACCGATTCTGATTTCATTGCTGGTGTTTGTGGCCGTGGCCGGCGTTGTCGGCCTGGTCGCTTTCGTGCTTGCCGATACTCCGAGCCGGACTGCCGACCGTCTTGACCTGTTAACCGGCCGTCGCCGCAAGGAGGACGACGAAGCAGCATCCATTCTCAAGAAGAGCGCCTTCGAGAACGACAAACGCTCCCTGCTCCACTTGCTGACTCCCAACATTCCCAGCTTGCAGAAAATCTTGATGCAGGCGGATTGCCATATTTCCGCGAGCACGTTGTTCGGCATTGGTCTGGTGTTGGGAGTTCTGGGCGCCACGGGCAGCTGGCTGGCGGGAGTTCCCAGCTATCTCACGCCGCTTGCGGGTCTGGTGATGTTCGTCGTCCCTTTCGGCTGGCTGCTCAACAAACGGCGCATGCGCCTGAAAGCCTTTGCTGCCCAGTTGTCGGACGCGCTGGAATTGGTGGCCCGCGCTTTGCGCGCCGGTCATAGCCTGGCGGCCGGTATGCACGTGGTCGCCGAGGAGATGCCGTCCCCCATCGCTGACGAGTTTGGCCGGGTCTACGAGGAACAGAACCTGGGTATTCCTATTGAAGACGCGCTGCGCAGCGTGTGTGATCGCGTCCCCAACCTGGATCTGCGATTCTTCGTAACTTCGGTATTGATTCAGCGGCAGACGGGTGGCGATCTCTCGGAGATCCTTGACAAGATCGGCTATGTCGTTCGCGAGCGGTTTCGCATCCTGGGGCAGGTGAAAGCACTGACCGCGGAGGGGCGTCTCAGCGGCATCATCCTCATTGCCCTGCCGTTCGGCTTGTTTCTCATCATGCTGCACATCAAGCCGGACTATGTCGAGAAACTGTGGACTCACCCGACCGGCGTCAAGATGGGTGTGTTTGCCCTGATCGCCCAGCTGGTGGGCGCTCTGGTGATCAAGAAGATTGTGAACATCAAGGTGTAAATAGGTAGCAACCATGCCGTACCTGGCAGACATTATCCCGATCATGGTCTTCTTTGGGATCGTGGCAGGCATCTGGGCAATCCTGTCTGCGCTGTCGCAGCGGAACAGCCGGGCGGCGGAGCGCCTGGCGCGATTGAGCCGGCCACAATCCATGGCCGACATCGAAGACCCCAGCAGCGGCAAGAATGATCGCTTTCAAAGCATCATCGAGACAGCCAAGGCCCTGTCCTCTCCAATGATGCCGCAGACTGACGTCGAGCAGGCGGCGCTGAAAATCAAGCTGGCAAACGCCGGTTTCCGCAGCGACACGGCACCGAAGATCTACTCTGGGCTGCGCCTCGCCAGCCTGGTG
This sequence comes from Planctomycetota bacterium, assembly GCA_016873095.1. GTDB lineage: Bacteria > Planctomycetota > Planctomycetia > Gemmatales > Gemmataceae > VGYC01. The sequence goes on from VGYC01000024.1 coordinate 44,160, forward strand.
ACGTTTCTGGTACTGGGCATAGTGATCTTTGTTCCAGGCCGCCCCTTGAATTTCGGCACGCTGCAATGGGTAGTCTTGCTCACGGGTGTTGGCTTTTATTTACCCAGTTTGATTCTCTGGTACCTGCGAAGCAAGCGTCAGGAGGCTATCTTTCTGACGTTGCCGGACGCTTTGGACCTTTTGGTTGTGTGCGTGGAGAGTGGCCTGGGACTGGATGCGGCCATGCGCAAGGTCGTTGACGAGATGAGCGACCACGCCAAGGTCATTTGCGAAGAACTGTCGCTGGCGAATTTCCAGCTGCAAATGGGTCGCCCGCGGCGCGAGGTGCTGCACGATCTGGGCGTGCGCACCGGCGTGGACGACGTCCGCGCTTTGGCGGCAATCCTGATCCAGGCTGACCGTTTCGGTTCCAGTGTTGCCCAGGCCCTGCGCGTGCAATCTGATTCGATGCGTACGCGGCGGAAGCAAATCGCGGAAGAGAAGGCGGCCAAGACAGCCGTCCAGCTACTCTTCCCATTGATTCTGTTTATTTTTCCCGGCATTTTCGTGGTCCTGGTGGGGCCGGCCGCCATCAACATCATGGAAAACTTGTTGAAGAACTAACTCCAAACTTGAGGAGATTGGCGATGAATGGATTCATCAAGAAAACACTGACCGCATTGCTTGTTGGGGGAGGTTCGGCGCTTTCCCTCGCGGGATTCACCGGTTGCAATTGTTGCCGCAACCACGTTGATCCATGCTATCCGGAGCGCTACAACTACATGGCGCGTGACTCCGTCCTCGAAACCGTGATCAACCAGTCGCACAACGGGCATGTGCTGGACCAGACGGTGTGGAATCACTTTTTCGAGACAGACAAGAACATGCCGACGGATAGGCTCAACGCCTATGGCCGCGAGCATCTGGCCTACCTGAGCCGGCGGCGGCCCAACCCGGACCCGAAAGTGTACCTGCAAACCGCCCACGACTTGGCGTACGACCCGAAAGCGCCGCCGGAAGCCTACGCCATGGCACGCTCCGAACTGGACTCCAAACGTCTGCAGGCAGTGCACAAGTATTTGACGGCACTGACGGCTGGCCGCAATCGGGGCTTCGACTTCATCGTGGCCATCCATGATCCGGCCCCGGTCGGCATCTCAGCAACGGCCATCGGTGGCAATACTCCGCCATTGCAGGTCCAGGGTGCCGTGCCACGGTTGTATAGCAACTTCCAGGGCATCCTGCCGTTTACCGGTGTGGCCACTCAGGGTGGTGGCGGGATGGGTGGTGGTGCTGGTGGTGCTGGTGGCGGCGGTGGCGGTGGCGGTGGCTCGGGTTACTAGAGTAACAATCCTGTCTGTTGACTGGATTCAAAGGGCATCGCAAGTCCAGGGGCGTGCCAGTGGCGTTTGCGTCCACTGGCACTCCTGCTGGGACCATATGGCTGCAAGGGATTCATCAAACGAGGGGCAGCGGGGGCCGCGTCATGATATTCTCGCGATATCATCATTTGTTCAGAAGTGGTCTCTTGTGGCTGTGCGTGTTCGCGGCTCTACCAATCGGCGATTCTGCCGTGATCGCGGGTGAACTCAACAGCAGGGTGTCATCAGAGGCCGCACAGGAAACCGCCGATCATGAGCGACTCTTGACTGCGAGTTGGTGGTGGAGTGCTTTTAACAGCCGGACGCGCATCATTCAAGTGACGACGCTGGCGGTTATCGTGGGTATCTTCATTCTCCAGTGGCGGCGAACATAAGTTCCTTTATACGACCATCATGGGTACTGCAGCATGATCTCGAACCACAAGGTGTCGGCCGTCGACTGGGAGCCCGGTGCTATTCCTGAGGCCCCGACCGCTCCCGATTCGCTTCAGCAAGCTGGGCTCTCGCTTGCGTTCATGAACCAGCTGATCCTGCGGACGCTGTATTCGCGCGGCGTGATGCTGGGGCTGGATTTGGCCCGGTTTCTCTGCTTACCATTCAAGGTCATCGAAGAATCGCTGCGTTTTCTGAAGGACGAAAAGTGTATTGAAGTGACTGGCGGTGACTTGATCGGCCGTGTCAGTTACCGTTTCACGTTGACCGAGCTAGGCCGGCGACGGGCGCAAGAGGCGGTCAAGCAATGCGCCTATATCGGCCCCGCGCCGGTGCCGCTGGAAGACTATGTCGAGCAGGCCTATCGTCAGGCAGTCACGGGCATCTCGTGCAGCCCGGAACCGTTACGCGCGGCTTTTGGCCATCTCGTAATCAAGGAAGAACTGTTCGGCGCACTGGGACCGGCCATCGTCAGCGGCAAGTCGGTGTTCATCTACGGCCCGCCCGGCAACGGCAAAACCTCGGTCGCACGTGCCATCGGCGAATTCATGAACGGTGCTGGCGGTGAGATCTATGTTCCGTACGCCTTCCTGGCCGAGAATAGCATCATCACTGTTTACGATCAGTCCATCCATCAGACCGTCGATGGTGATGCGAGCGAGCGCATGGAGGACAACGAAGCGACGATACGTCGGCTTCTGAATACGGGGACGGTCGATCCGCGCTGGGTGCGTATTCGCCGCCCTGTAGTGGTGACTGGCGGCGAATTGACGCTGTCCATGCTCGATCTCCGCTATAACGCTGACGCCAACTTTTATCAGGCGCCATTGCACATTAAGGCCAACGGGGGAGTGTTCCTGATTGACGATTTCGGCAGGCAACTTTGCAGTCCCAAGGAACTGCTCAATCGCTGGATTCTGCCGCTGGAAGACCGTCACGACTTTCTCACGCTGTCGTCAGGCAAGAAGTTCGAAGTGCCGTTCGAACAGCTCATCATTTTCTCGACGAACCTGGATCCAAAGGACCTGGTGGATGACGCCTTCTTGCGGCGTATCCGCCACAAGGTCGAGATCGAGGCCCCAGGCCGTGATGTTTACGAGCGCATCTTCGCGATGGTCGCCAAACGTTTGGGCATGCCCCCTTGCCCGGAGGCCGTGGATTACCTGTATGAGCGCTACTATGACCGTGGCCGTTCGCCGCGAGCCAGCGATTGCCGAGATCTGCTGGAGATCATCCAGGCGATATGCCGATTTCGAAGACAGCCAGTTCAGTTGACGCGCGACCTCATGGTCGAGGCAGCACAAAGCTTCATCTGCGAGTTCTAGGCAAGCTACATTGCAAATCGGCACGGATACACGCCTCGGTAGTCCGTCAAGCGTGGTACGCTGGCAGCCGGAAAGTAGGAATGACAATGGATTGTCGCATGACCCTGTTGCTGGCGCTTGGGCTGAGCTTGGGCAGCGCTGGCTGTGCATCGACGAGTCAATCGACCCCTGCCGAGGCCGCGCCGACGCCTGCTCCAGCCCCCATGCCGCCACCTGCCAGTTCTGCGCAGGCCGCCGACGGATCGACGGGTAAACGGCAACCCCTGCCGGGAACCTGCGTTGCCTGGGCCGTCTGTCGCGAACGCATGGCCGAAAAAGAGGGCGTCGGACCGGCCTTGAAGCAAAGTCTCTACGATCAGGCGCGCGACGCCTACCTGCAGGCCATCAAGATCGATCCGGAGCATATGCCTGCCTATGCCGGGCTGGCCCGCATATGTCAGCTGCAGAATCAGCCCGAAAAGGCGCTGGAAACCTATCATCAAGCGTTACAGAAGAAGCCGACTGACGCAACGCTCTGGCTCGAAATCGGCATGTGCCATTGCCGCGCCAAGCAATGGGAACTGGCCATCCGCAGCCTGGACAAGGCGATGGAACTAGATCCCAACAATCGCCGGCTGACGCAGGCCCTCGGCTTCTGCCAGGCTCGCGCCGGCCGCGCCAAAGATAGCGTCGAAACCCTGGCAAAAGTCATGCCGGCCGCAGAAGCGCATTACAATGTCGCCCGCATGATGCGACACATGCAACTGGACGACCAGTGCCGGCTGTACGTGCAGGAAGCGTTGCGGCTCGACGCCAACCACGCCGCCGCCCGCGGCTTGCTTGATGCCCTGGATGGTCGTGCACCGCTCCCCGCCGAATCAGATTCCACCGCCGTGCAAATCGGCTTTGCCGAGTAATCTCTGTGCGAGTTTGCAACAGGCTGCGCGGAACTTTCAATCGGAAGTACGTTGCTTGCTCTGTCGCAGCGCTTCCTGCCAGCGATTATTGGAAGCTTCGCCCTCAAAGTAGCACGGAATTCTGATTCGTGCTACTTTGGCCGCGCAGCCCTCGGTAGATCTTCATTTACTTTCCGCATTTGCGCGCCAATCTCGGCCTGTCACGCACGAAGTTCTCTTGGGGAGAAACGAGTTTTTGACTCGGTTTTCCGGCCGGGTATAATGATCTGGCCGGCGCTGGGGGGGTAAGTTGCGCCGGGCCATCTCGCGGAACTGGATCGCTAAAGAGGTTAGCGGCATGGTCCTTGCCTGCCCACGATTGCATCCCTCATGGCGCCTTCTCGTCGTTGGGCTGGTGCTGGCGTGCCTTGCCGTGCTCGCTGGCAACGCCGATGCTCAGGTGCCGGAGAAGCAGGGCATCTTCATCACCGTTGCCAATCATATCACGGATCGCGATGTAAGCGCGATCAAGAACAAGCTGATCAAGTTCGCTGAGAGGCGCGACAAGGCTGGTGGCAGCTTCACGATCGTATTCGATTTCAATCCGGGAGGCAGGCCAAGCGCCACCACGAATTTCGGCTCATGTCGTGACCTTGCCAAGCTGATCCGCAACCTTCGCCTCGGCCGGATCAGCCCGGTGCCTGCCGCTCACACCATCGCCTTCGTCAGCAATGACGTTACGCGACACACCGTGCTGCCGGTCCTGGCCTGCGGCGAGCTGGTCATGTCATCGAACACTGGCGAAAACGACAGGCCCGCGCGTATCGGCATGGTCCTTGGTCCTGACGACGAGGCACTCGATGCCAGTGAACGGCAAGAGTACGAGCAAGTGGCGCAAGGATTCACGCGCGGCCTGGTCTTCCGCATGATCGACAAGAGCCTGGTCGTCAAGAAGACTCGCAGCAAGGACGGAGTCATTCGCTACCTCAGCCAGGAGGAGATCCAGAACGAGAACGATGCTGGCCGGGAGATCAGCGTCGATCCGGGCATTCCGCCGGGCCTCGAGGTCGGCACGACGATGCTCGACGCTGACCGCGCCCTCGAATACGGGCTGTGCAAGGCAAACTATGGCAGTCGCTCAGCGTTGCAAGTCGCGCTCAAGTTGCCGCGCCGCAGCCTGACGGCCGAGGGATTGGTGGACACCACTCTTGTGCCCTGGCGCATTGAAGTCCGCGGCGAACTCGACCAGGGCAAGATCGACTCGCTCCGCCGCCGCATCAAGAAAGCCATCGGCAAGAACGCCAACTTCATCATTCTGCAGTTGGAGTGTGAGGGCGGCGCTACCGTGGATGCTGGCTCAATGGCGACAGAATTGACACGACTCACCGATGAGCAGCACTTGCCCGTGACGACCATCGCCTACATCCCCTCGCGGCGGCAGCTTGGTGCGGCGACATTTCTCGCTCTGGGCTGCAATGAGATTGTCATGGGCAGCGAGGCCGCGCTCGGCGACTTCAATTACCTTTCGGACAAGTCCCTCGCTGCCTTGAAACCGAAGCGCGACATGCTCGTCAAGCTGGCCCGCGATCAGGGCTATCCGCCGCTCTTGTTCGACGCCATGCTCACGCCCGGAATGGTGCTGTACCGCGTGCAAGCCAAGGCGGACCCGGGCGATTACCGGCTACTGACCGAAGAGGAACTGCGCAAGGATGCCGCGTCGGCGAATCCACGCTTCAGCCAGGTGGGGAGGATCGAGGCGCCGCCCGGCGAGCTTTTCAAGCTCAGCGGCCCGATTGCCAGGGAATGGCATGTGGCTTCGGCCATCGACGTCAACTCCCCGGAAGCGCTGTATCCACTCTACAATCTGGATGCGAGCAAGGTCCACGTCATGCGCGACGACTGGCTGGACATGGTGGCTGAGTTCTTCCGCGAGCCCATCGTAGTCGTCATCCTGATCATGCTTGGGATCATCGGTCTGATTCTGGAGATAAAGTTGCCGGGCGTGGGCCTGCCGGGCATCATTGCGGCTATTTGCTTCGTCCTGTTCTTCTGGGCATACTCCTTTGTTGGACAGTTCACACTGCTGGCGGTGCTTCTGTTCGTGTTGGGGCTGATTCTCATCGGCATCGAGGTCTTCGTGTTGCCGGGCTTCGGCGTCACTGGCATCAGCGGCATCGTGCTGGTCATCGGCAGCTTGGCCCTGGTGACTCTGGAGAAAATGCCGGAAACCTCGCAGGACTGGGCAAACCTGACGGGAACGCTGGCGATGCTGGGCATGAGCCTCGGCGCCGCCATCATCAGCGCGTTCGTCATCGCCATGTACTTGCCATCAATCCCGTACGCGAATCGACTGGTGCTCACGCCGCCGGGCGAAGGGGAACATGATCTGACAACTCCGCAACCATCCCCCTATGCGTCGCTGCTGGGCGCCATCGGCATCGCGGAGACTACACTGCGCCCCGCCGGCAAGGCTCGCTTCGGCGATGATTTCCTCGACGTCATTGCCGAAGGCGACTACATCAATCCCGGTGGCCGTGTCCAGGTCATCGAGATCGAAGGAACGAGAATCGTCGTCAAGGAAATATAGTTTTCAGTTTGAAGTGCTCAGTTTTCAGCAAGCAGATCGGCACTGAAAACTGCACACTGAACACTGAGGAACAAATGGACAACCCGGTTCTGGCATATGCCCTGATCGCGGTGGGCCTGGTTTTGCTGGCGGGAGAGCTGATCCTGTTCACGCACGGAATCTTGCTCGTGCTGGGCGTGGGAGCGGTGATCGTGGGCGTGACCATGACCTTCTCCGTCGGCACCTCGCAGGGGATCGTGTCACTGGTCGCGCTGGTAATTATCATTCCGATCCTGGTACAGGTGCTCTTCCACTACTTCCCGCGCACGCCGGTCGGCAAACGCTTCATGCTGGGCGAGCGCGACGAAGACGATACACTGGCGAACATGCCGGTGAACTTGGAACTTGAGCAGCTACGCAATCGCTATGGCCGGACGTTGTCGGCTCTGCGGCCGTCCGGCATCGTCGATTTTGACGGCCGGCGCGTTGACTGCATCAGCGAAGGCACCATGATCGACCCAGGCCAATGGGTCCGGTGCATCGACGTTCGCGCCGGCACGGTCCTCGTTCGTCAGGTCGAACGCCCGCCGGATCTCGCGGATATGGAGACGACACAGTTACACTGATCGCATTCAGGGATCAGAGCTGATCGCTGAAACAGAACCAACGGCATTACGGAAAACTACTTCGGAGCTTCCCATGAAAGTGCACCTCTTCGCGGCAAACATCTTCGAGGGCAAGGAAGTCTTGTGGATCGGCGGGGCCATTCTGCTGCTGGTCTTCATGTTCTTCCTGGTGGTATTTCTCAGCTTCTTGCGGCTGTGGATCCAGTGCTTCCTGACGGGAGCTCGGATCAGCATCTGGGACCTGATCGGCATGAAACTCAGGAATGTCGATTACCCGATGATCGTCCGGCAGAAGATCGCCCTGGTGCAAGCGGGTGTGAAGGTTGCGACGCAGGACCTGGAAGCGCATTACCTGGCGCGCGGCAACGTGCCCAAGACGGCGGCTGCCGTCATTGCCGCCCACAAGGCCGGCTTCGAGTGGGACTGGCGCCGTGCCGCCGCCATCGACCTGGCCGGTCGCGACGTCCTCGACGCCGTCAAGACCAGCGTCTATCCCAAGGTCATTGATTGCCCCGATCCCGCCAAGGGTCGCCCGACTCTCGACGGCGTTTGCAAGAACGGCATTCAGATGAAGGCTCGAGCCCGTGTCACGGTACGCACCAAGCTCGACCGCCTGGTTGGCGGTGCCACCGAGGAAACCATCATTGCCCGCGTCGGCGAGGGCATCGTCAAGGCCATCGGCTCGGCCGAGCATCACTCCGACGTGCTCGCCAATCCGAACCTTATCTCCCAGGCGGTGCTCAAGAACTCGCTGGATTCGCAGACGGCGTTCGAGATTGTGTCCATCGACGTGGCCGAGATCGACGTGGGCGCCAACATCGGTGCCAACCTGCAGGCCGACCAGGCCGCCGCCGACCTGCGCGTGGCCCAGGCCCAGGCCGAGAAGCGGCGGGCGCTGGCCGTGGCACAGGAGCAGGAAATGAAGGCTCTCGTCGAGGAGAACCGCGCCAAGCTGGTGCTGGCCGAGGCCGAAGTGCCGCTGGCGATCTCGCAAGCGTTCCGCGACGGCCATCTTGGCGTCATGGACTACTACGGATTGAGGAATCTGCAATCTGACACCGAGATGCGCAACTCGATTGCCGGGACCTCGCAAAGTGGACGAAACGACAACCGAGCATGACGGCCCAGCAGAATCGCGGAGACTGAAAATGGACTGGCTAAAGCTCATCATTCCGCTGATTTTCGTGGCGGTGTGGATTATTTCCCAGCTGGCGAAGAACAAGGAGCAGGCAGCGGGGAGAGCCAAGCCGCCGCCATTGCCGCTAGATGACGAGGAGGCGCCGCGGGCGCGCCGCAGCGCCAGTGAGGTGGACCGCTTTCTGGAAGAAGTTCGCCGCCGCCGTGCCCGCGCCGAGGGCCGAACCGACAGTCCTGCCGTCGCGGACAGACCGCGATCGAAGCCGATCGCACAACGGCCACCGCCTCGGCCCGCTCCCGAGCCGGCACGCAGCCTGCCGCCGCTGGCGCAAGTCCCGCCGCCGTTGCCGATTCCATCTTTGGCGACGCCAACGCTGCCGCTGCCCGCCCCGCCGCCACTGCCGGCGCCGCGCAAGGCCACGCCGGTAACAAGCAGTTCCAGGTTGCCGCAAGCCGAGATTGCCATCGCCGAGGTTGTGTCTGCCGATCGCCTCGCGCCGCTAGTCGCCGGCACCGTCGCCCGCCCTGCCCGTTCTCCCGCTGTCATGCAGGCGCTCAACTTGCTCGGCAGCCGGCAGTCCCTGGTCGCCGCCATCGTGCTGCGCGAAATCCTCGGCCCACCGGTTTCGAAGCGAAAAGGGCGAGTGCCGGCGCGGCGCGTTTCATGAGACAAGCGTCGCGGCGTCAGCACGACACGACATCATCGGACGTGCAAGGTGAATTCCGGATTGCCGAGCGGGTCCTTGCCGCGCGTCAGGCGAAATGATTTGCCGAAGATCGCCGACTTGAGCCAGCCCCCCTGCTTACGGGCCGCGATGTAGCCGCGGGCGCCGCGCTTGAAGATGTCAAACTCCAGCCGTTCGCCGCGGACATCGACCAGCCAGTATTCCTCGACACCGGCTCGCCAGTACAGGTCGTGAAGGATTTCGGTGTCCTTCTCGACGGAGCTGTCGCTGACGACTTCGAGTGCCATATCCAGCGATCCGGTCACTTCTACAAAGCCGTCACTGGCGCCTTCGATGAGGCGCGCTCGCCCTGAGCGAAGCGATTCAAAAAGGACAAAAGCGCCGTCCGGCACCGTGGCCAGCTCGCAATCGTCGTTGGTGAAGAACAGGCCATCGGGAAAGTACCGTCCGCGCTTTTCATTCCTTGCCAGGCCGCCAAGGACGAAGTTGTGTTCCTGCTTCACCTGGTTGTGCGTGAAATCTGCTCCTTGCTCAGGTCCACCCAGACCTCGCGCTGGAGGAAACAGATGCGGCCGGTTTCCGGGAAGTCGTCGGAATGCGCCCAGCGGCGGAAGGACGACAGATCGTCCACACCATCGGGAATGGTCACGCGATCGGTGTACAGCATGAATGTGGTCATTGCTTGACCTCTGAGGCGGTTGTCCAAGCTCGCTTGGTGGTGTTGCGATTCAACCGCCTGCCGCCCTAGCAAACGTCACGCCCTGGATTCGACTTACTCGTTCGCTACTTCTTGCGTGTCAGCTTGCCAGAAATGTCGAGATAAACCTTGCCGGCAGCGTCCTTGGCCTGAACATTCCACTCGAAGGAATCGTCTCCAAGAAATCGCCAGCGAGTGACCGAGGCTACGCCGGTCTGCGGGCGACTGGTAAAGGTTAACGTCCTGGAAGCCGGGTCCCATTTCCCTCCCGACGCCTCCACCATGTCACCCTGCGAACTAAAATGCCATACACGATAGGCCTTGCTGTTGGCGTCGTATGTAGCTAGCGAGGCTTCGCCTCAGACCGACGAGGCGTGCCCCGATGCAGGTCAATATAAAAGGCTCCGGTCGAGCCTATGATGGGTCTGCCGAAGCAGGCCCGTTTTACCGCATGGCGGTGATGGTCCCGA